>JBDSYI010000151.1:0-5993 GCA_039925745.1 Casimicrobium sp.
TGCTTGGCAAGATTGTTCGAGGTGTAGCCCGTGCCACTTAGGACGCCTGCTGCCTGAAACGGAGCAACCACGTCCTCAGACGGCGGAAAATTCACGAACGCGGCTGCGATGGCCGCCTCTGTTTTGATGGATTGATCCATCGTTGCACGCCATTGATCGTGATAGATCGAAACATTCTCCGGGACGCTCGTGACACGTGTGCGGAACGCGTTGTACATCGTGCTGTTGCCGCTGTAGCCGTTGCTGACCTTGATCGGTCCGCCGATGACACAGTAGGGAGATGTTGGATTAGCAGTCATGAAGCTGCTGCCGGTGTTGCATACGGTGGGCGTTGCAGGCGGCGTCGTCGTTGTAGTTTGCAACCGTCCGATAGAACCATAGCCTACTTGATAGGCGATAGCTGTAGTCGGGCCGGCCGGATCAGACAGCATGAACGTATTGCTGCCGTCCAGCGATATCTGGGTAGACACTTGAGCCCCTGAATTGAGTATTGCGATGCTAGGATGGGCCGCGATACGACCACCAATTCCGCGTTCAGGCGCGGCTTTGTCGGCAGTGCCGCTCATCCACGCTTTTTGCTGGTCGTCGTGCGAGTACAAATTGAGCGGACGCGGTCCCGTTGTATTGGTGTACCACTGCCCGCGATGGATCGGCGACACCAGCGGTCCCACATTCGCGATTACGGCTAGCTTGCCGTTGGGAATGTTGTTACTGTCTTTGCTGTTGTATAGAGCCGCAAGTTCAACGTAGCTGGGATGCAGCGCGAAGCGGCGACCATACGTGTGATTGGTGAACACCGAATTGATGCCCGGATCGGTGGTGCCAACAGTTGCGTTCAGTGCAGTGGCCGCAAGTTGTGCATTGGAATACGACAAATCGCCGGTCGACGTGGTCTGATTCTGGGCATCAGTCCCATTCGCGCGACCGGTGCGATAACGGTTGTATTCGGTGGTTCCCGTTCCATTGCTATCGCGATAAGGAATCAGGATATTGGCGTTGTCCTGTCCGCCATAGAGAAACACGCAGACGATTGCCTTGTAGTTTGAGTCAACCGATGACGGTTCGACACCACCTGCCGCAAGTGCAACGTTATTTAGTAGGTCGAGAGTCGGAATGCCGCTGGCCAATGCCACGGTTGAGGCGGTCTTCAGGAAGTCGCGACGTTGTTTGAAGCTTTTGAAATTCATGATCGTGCAGCCTATCGTTGAATCTGGAATTCAGGGGAATGCACGGCGAGCCAGAGTGCTCCCTTAACGCGATTTCGCTTGCGATCCTGCCATTGTGAATTGGTGGTGGCACCCGTGCAGCCCGCAGCGGTCGGGCAAGGTGCGTACGCAGTGTCAAGGGCGGTGACCAGAGTGGACTTGTTGGCAGGGCTTAATGAACTACCCATTAACACAAGGTTGATGTAGTCAAACATAGTCGACGAATCGGTATGCAACGCAAATAGTTCTTCTAAATTGCCGAACAGACAGTGCTGGCGTGACGAAGCACTCGGATCAGTTGCGCTTACAGTTCCAACGCTGCAATTGTTGCCGCCGATGAGGTTGTTGATAAAAGCGTTGCTAGATCCCGTATCTGCGCGCGCGACGATGTTCCCGAAATAATTCTGCGTTGCTGCAATGGCGGTCGTTGTAGTGATCTCGAATTCAGGACCGATTGCGCCTACGGACGCAATTGGGCCAGGCGGCGCAAACTCCGGATGGAAGTAATTGAAAACGGTCGGCGACTGCAACGGCCCCTGATTGATGCCGTACTCAAGGCTGTCGAGTCCATCGATGCGGTAACGGTTTGAGTAAGACCGAGCGTTAAACGCGCGATAGAGGGCACTCAGGCGCAGCATCGGCTCCTTCAGCTTGCCGAATTGGGTCGGCGACGCTGCACCGCCTGGCGTTGCTTCAACGTCGGTCAGCACGGCTGCGATTACAGCTTTCATGTCGCCGCGAATTCCAGCAGTGTTGTTGAAGGAAGCCGTCACACGTCCGACATACGCGTCGCTCGGCGTTGAGGTGACAAAGAACCGAATCAGGTGTTTGCTGATAAACGGTCCGACATTCGGATGACAGAAGATGTTGTCAATCGCCGCATTGAGCGAGTCATAGGCCTGAGTGCGATTGGTGCGGGTGCCTCCACCCGACGTTGGAATGACGACACCGGTGACCTCGTCGATCGCTGGTACGACGGGCGCGGCAAGTATGGCCAACCCCGCGCCGCTCGCGAACGTCACTGCATTCGTACATGCGGCCACAGGGGTTCCAGCGTTGACCGGCGCGCTGTAGTTGTACGGCATCAACTGTTTGCTGAGCTTGTTGTGACGACCAATGAACGGCACCATGGGCCGTTTAAAGCCGTTCACGTCAGGAGGCACATTCGGGCCGAGATCGTCGCGGTTCGGTTCCCAATACCAGTTGGGATGTACGCCGGCCGTAGTGTCAGTACAGTTAGCCGGCAGCGGCGGTGCAATGCCCTTGCAGACGAGGTCGTCATAGGCGAAGCCGGTGAACACGCGCGCGAAGCCCTTGACCATCGTCTCATCGTATGTAGCAATCGGTTGACCTGCGTTCATCGCCTGGGTCCCATCCTGATTCAGACGGAACAATCCGACGCCGAAGAGCTGCAAAATTTCGCGCGCAAAGTTTTCGTTGGGGTTGGCGCTGCTACCCTCGTTGCGCAGGTGGCTGAGGTAGCGCCCCATCGCTGGCGACAACGCAACTTTGTAGAGCAAATCGCGGTAGTTGGTAAACGCATTGTCAGCGAGCAGGTCTAGATACGCCGCGAGCTCGTACGGATCGTTAGACCCGCCGTACTCGGAGACCACCAAAACTTCTGACAGTGCCAGGCCAAGTCTCTGCCGCAGCTGATCCGGGCTGGTCAGCGCCTGTCCCCAGAATGACTCGCGGGTGATGTTGTTGCCAAAGGTGTAGTCCGGTGCGCCGCCCGCTACGTATTCCGACTTGCGATTCACCAGATACTGAAAGTGTGACCCGCTGCGAGGCGTCGTAAGCTGGCTCGCGATCCAGGCGTTGGATCGCGCCGACTGATTGGCGCCCAAGGCAAGGAAGGCCGCAATATCTGACCGACTTGGCCCAAACGTCGATTGAATCAGGAAACGCGAAGCATCAGCGGCGTCGGTGGTGGTCGGTGAAACAAATACTGGCGCGGTACAACCGGCATCCACAAATGTTTTGACGAGCGCCGGAGAGGTGCGCGTCGCATAGGCACCCGCCTGACCGTCGGGCATCCACGCCTGATAGCTAAAGCCAAACACACTGCGCGCAATGATGGCGGCATCGCCAATGTCAAAAACGCCGTTACCGTTGACATCGAGTCCCGCTGTGTTGGCGACAATAAAGTTTTCGACTGCAGGCGTGTTTGCCGTCGTTCCGGCGACCAGCGCGGCACCGCGCAAGCCCTGTGCATAACGCACCAGCAGCAGGCCATCGCGAAGCGAGTCGATTGCGGCGTCGCCCGAAACGTTGAACGGGCAGGCCGCGAGCGTGATGCCCGACGTGAGCAACCCGCACGAAGCCAAAGTTGCTAGCCAATATTTCTTAATCATCAAGATTCTTCCCAAGACGGAGACGTCATTGATGATGTTATGTCATTGGCATGTTGATACAAAGCGTTTCTTCGACGACTGACTCACGGCCTGACGCTTTCAGCAAAAACATACAGATGCAGCGCGAAAATGTCCAGTGCGTGCGATATTTTGGTGCGCATTACCAGCTCAAATACCGGCACGAATAGAAGTCAATCGCCGTTCGTCTTTGTGACAACTGCTGCCAGCTCGCCGCGCTGAACCCGAATGTGCAGTGCGGAGCCAGCGGGTACTGTCGACGCGTCTGTCACTGGAATCCCAGAACGATTAAAAACAAGCGCATAGCCGCGATCCAGCACGTGGGCAGGATTGAGTAAATCCAGCGCTTGTGACGCGACAGAAAGGCGTGCAGCCTGAGTTGCGACCAGAGCGTTGATGGCGGCTCCGAAGCGGTGATCGATCGACTCAACTCGAAGAGCGGCGGCAGGCTTGCGTTGCATCGCAACGGCAAGACGCTGCCGGGACAGCGCCAGTCGCGCTTGTCGCTGTGGCGCCGCTTGCGCGGTGGCTCGTTGCAGCCTCGATTGCAGGCGCAGTAGCGTCTCACGCCAAGGCGCAATCACAGCGCTCGAATTGCGCATGCGATCACTGGCGCGGTCCAGTCGTTCGCCGAGTCGATCCAGACGATGGCGCAACGCATCGGTCGCCCGCTCGGCGAAATCCTGGACAAGGGCGCAGATGGCATCGCGCTCAGGCGTCACCAGAGCGGCGGCGGCGGTTGGCGTTGGCGCACGCATGTCGGCTGCAAAATCACACAAGGAAAAGTCGGTTTCATGGCCGACGGCACTGACGATGGGAATGATCGACGCCGCCACGGCGCGCGTTAGCGCTTCATCGTTGAACGCCCACAAATCCTCGATACTGCCGCCACCGCGACCGATGATGAGCACGTCGCATTGCTGACGCGCGTTCGCTGCGCTCAGTGCGGCTAACAATTCGCGCGGTGCGTTGACGCCCTGAACGCTCGCCGCATGGACGATCACGCCGGCGCGTGGCCAGCGATCACGCAATATGCGCAGCATGTCGGCGAGCGCGGCGGCTTTGGTGGAGGTGATGAGTCCGATTCGCAACGGATACGGCGGCAACGTGCGCTTTGTGTCTTCGTCGAAGAGGCCCTCCGCGAACAGCTTTGCTTTGAGACGCAGAAAAGCTTCGTATAACTGCCCGACACCTGCGAGTCGGGCCTGCTCCACCGCGAATTGCAAGCTCCCGCGCGGTTCGTAAATCGCCGGCCGCACCCGCAGCTCAACCTGCGCGCCGTCTTTCAATTCAAAACCGACCAGCGCAGCGCGATTGCGATAGAGCACGCAGGCGATTTGCGACGAATCGTCTTTCAGATCGAAATAACAATGGCCTGAAGCGGCGCGTTTAAATCCAGAAATTTCGCCGGTGACCCAGCACAGCGGCAAAGCTCGCTCAAGCGCTGACTTTGCGCGCTGCAGCAGCGCGGTGACTGAAATGGGATCGCCGCTGGCAGTATTCGGGCTTTCGGCGGTGTCTGTCCAAGACATAAGTTTTTTCGCGGCAAAAAAGGTGGTTAGGGATCGTCTCGGTGATTGGCCATTGTCATCGGCGGCAAACGCGCAGGAAATGGTGCAAGTGCTTGATCGAGTTTACTTTTTTGTCGTCCAGTGAGCGAGCACAAGAGCGCATCACGATTGCATGCGGGTTTGAGCGCCGTCGCCGAAGTTATCAAGTGAGTTATCCACAATCGTTGTGGGCAACTTTCCCAGTCTCGCATGCTGCACGACCCGTCAAATTTCACCGTGTATCGGGTTTGAAACGCTTATCGAGCGCGCGGCGTGGGCCATAAAAGCGCATCGTTACAATGTGCAACCGCACAAAAAGATATTGTCCAACCCCGCATGAGTTCCGAGAACAAAGGCGTTGCCACCAACGCAAAAAGCAAGGCAGCTGACGGCAAAGGTGAACACAAATCGCCTTCGAACTTCATTCGACAGATTATCGATGCCGACCAGCTGAGCGGCAAACACGGCGGCAAAGTCGTCACGCGCTTTCCGCCGGAGCCGAATGGTTATCTGCACATTGGTCACGCAAAATCTATTTGCCTGAACTTCGGTCTCGCCAATGACTATGCGGGCGTTTGCCATTTGCGCTTCGACGACACCAATCCAGTGAAAGAAGAGGTTGAGTACGAAGAGTCGATCAAGGAAATGGTCGAGTGGCTGGGCTTTTCGTTTAAGGATCATCTTTATTACGCGAGCGATTATTTCGGACGGCTCTATGAATTCGCCCAGCACTTCATTGAGCGCGGACTGGCCTATGTGGATAGTCAATCTGCCGATGAAATTCGCGCCAATCGCGGCACACTGGTGGAACCCGGAAAGAACTCACCGTTCCGCGGTCGCAGTGTGGAGGAAAACCTGCGCCTGTT
>JBDSYI010000152.1:0-10523 GCA_039925745.1 Casimicrobium sp.
CCGCGACACAGTACGCGTAATGCGTATCGTTCGGCGTCATGATCGCCACGGCCTCGATGCCGTCGTCGCGCGCGGCCTCGACCGCGAGCATGGAGGCGACGTCCGCGTAACCGCGTGCAGGATCAAGTCCGATAACGGCCGCCGCATCGCGCGAACGCTCCGCCTTCGACGAAAACACACCGGCAACCACTTGCCACATGCCATCAAACTGTGCCGCGCGACGATGCATGCCGCCGATCCACGAGGTTGGGCCACCGCCGATGATGGCGAGGCGAAGCGGGCGTCCAGGGGCTCCTGAAATCACATCAATACTCATGGCAAAACTTTCGTCGGTTGGGTGGTCGGGTAAGGAAAATCACTGGCGCAACGCAAGACCGCCGCAATCATCGTACTGGCTTTCCGAACGCGCGATCGGCGTGAATGTCTAGAAATGAATTTTTCGCAGAAAACTCGATTATCTGTTCCATAATCTCTACCCACGCTTGAGGATGCGATGATGCGACCGAAGCAGCAATTCATTTGTTACGCGGTGATCCGCGCCTCACGCACGCGCGAGTCATGAGCGTTGCAACTTGTGCAATACTCTCCGACATTGACGCAGGCTGTTGATGAAGCGCGCATGGCCGTTGTTCGCTTCAGCATTCGCGGTAGGCCTCTGCGCGTCGAGCGCGCGTAGTGACGCCCAAAGCGCCGACGAGAGAAAGGCCGTGAGCGAGTCCACCAATACGGAAAACCTGCTCCGCCTGAGCGCCAAATTTAACGCCGAATTTGAGCGTCAGGAAGCGCGCGTTCTCACCTATCTGGCCAATCATCCCGATAAGTTGCGATCATTTGAGAAGAACGGCTCGACGCATTACTTGAAACGTATCGATGCCGACGGCAATCCGGTTTATATCCGCACCCGGCAAAGGTCCGGCATCGACCCCGTAATGGGGGGCGGATCGCGTTAGCGCGCCCTTCAAAACTGTCCAAATTTCACCTCACCGCTGTAGCGAATTTCCGCAAACCCCGTTCGATAAGGATCAAATATGAAGCTCCTGTGGCACTTCCTCGCAGCGACAACTGCGCTCAGCATCGTCAGTTTTGCCGTCGCGCAGAGCGTGGACGAACGAAAGGCTTTAAGCCGTTCGACCAACCAGACCGAACTGGAACAGCTCAGCGTCGAATTTCAAAACAACTTCAATGTTCAAGAATCGCGTGTACAGGCGTATCTCGCTAGCCGTCCCGAACAAGCCCGCTCGTTTCAAAAAGATGGCAGAGTCTTTTATTTGTCGCGCATTGGTGCCGACGGCAGTCCCGTATTTATCGCAACCCGCAGCAACGCGAACGGCCCCAAGAGCAACC
The DNA here is from genome assembly GCA_039925745.1 of Casimicrobium sp. Lineage (GTDB taxonomy): Bacteria > Pseudomonadota > Gammaproteobacteria > Burkholderiales > Casimicrobiaceae > Casimicrobium. The sequence goes on from JBDSYI010000152.1 coordinate 1,345, forward strand.
GGGAATCAGGCGCGTTAATCAAAGCAGATCAGCTCTATTCGGGTGGCTCTATCGGCGTGAATATCACTGGCGTGGGAATGATCGCTGGCGTGTGGGATCCCGGCACGGTACGGGAAACGCATGAGTTGCTCGCCGGCCATGTTGCGAATCAGCCTGGTCAGTCGATGGCTATCGACAACCACATGACGCACGTGTCGGGCACGATAGTGGGCAAAGACATCGCCAGCCGCCCCTCAGCGCGCGGCATTGCCTTTGGTGCCACTGCGCTCAACTACGATTCGGCTAACGATCTGGCAGAGATGGCACCGTTTGCAGCAAAAGGATATTTAATTTCCAACCACTCGTATGGGCTCGCCAACGATGCGACAGTACCGGTCTGGCAGTTTGGCGCCTATGACGAAGAAGCGCGCAACTGGGACACGCTCCTGAAAAACGCTCCGCACTATTTGCCCTTTGTCGCGGGCGGCAACGAGCAACAATCGAACGGCAATATGAGCAAGGCAGGTTACGACCTGATCACCGGTTCGTCTGCCGCGAAAAACGTAATGACCGTGGGCGCGGTGAACGCTGACAAGACCATGTCTGACTACAGCAACTGGGGCCCCACCGACGATGGTCGCATCAAGCCTGAGATCGTCGCGCGGGGCACCGGCATCGATTCCGCCCAGGCATTTGATACAGCAACGCCAAAGGCCCCTTGCGACAACTGCTACAGCGGATCGGGCGCGGACTCCAGCGGCACATCCTACGCGGCCCCTGCCGCCGCCGCTGCCGGCTTGTTGCTTCAACAGTATTACAAGACTTTGAATCCGAACTACATGCTTTCCTCCACGCTCAAAGCGCTCATGCTCGGTACGGCGGAAGACTTGGGTAATCCCGGCCCTGACCACAAGTTCGGCTGGGGCTTGCTTAACGTTGAAGCCGCTTCGAACGTGATCAAGCGCAACGGCGCGGTCGGCTCTGCTGCCGCCAGTCGAGGCGCGGCGATTGTCGAGCGCGCCACTAATCCCGCTGCGGACTCCACGACTGAGGAGACGTTTACCGTTTACGCTAAAGGCGGCGTGCCGCTGGTCGTGAACATGGCATGGATTGACGACGAAGGCGCCGAGCAAAAAGCCGCTGACGGCGTTGATCCAACGGTGTCGCGTATGACGTACGACTTTGACATGGTGGTGCGTGGCGGCTCGCCGTCGGTGGATATTCACCCGTGGAAAATTCCGACTATGGCTGACCGCATGGCCAACGCCACTCAGGGCAGCGCATGGTTCGATGGCAATGGCGACGTGTTCAAGCAAATCTTGATCGCCAACCCGGTCGCTGACGGTGAATACACGATTGTCATTCGTAAAAGGGCCGGCTCTCCCGCTGCCGCGCGCACGATCTCGTTCGTCATCACGGGCTTGAAAGAAACGGCTGTTGACACCACTGCGAAGACGCGCATGGTGGAATATCTCTACGCATCGCTCGGTTATTACTTTTTGACCTCGCGAGCCAACGAGATCGCGCTGCTTGATACCGTGCCCGCGTTCGCACGCACCGGGGAGACCATCCCTGTGTTTGTCAACCGGGCAACTGGCACGCAACCGATCACACGCTTTTACTTCAACAAGATCGCGTTGAACGGCAGCCGCGATGGCCACTTCTACACCCTGGTGGATGCAGAAGTTGCCGCACTCACGAGCCTCAACCCGTCGAATACCCCAGCCCCAAAACTGCCGGTGAGCGAAGGCATCGACTCCTACGCTTATCTGCCCGTGGTTGAAGGCGTGGGCGGTTCATGCGCTACCGGGCTGACGCCGGTATATCGGGTGTTCCGTGGCAACACCCGGTTCCCCGACGACCCGAATCATCGCTTCACCACCAGCACGGCCATCTATAACGATTTTGTGTCGAAGGGCTGGGATGGCGAAGGCGTGAAGTTCTGCGTGCCCGCGCCGTAGCTCTTATGGCGAACTAGCGCGGCGACGCGCTTGACCCCGAAAACGCCGTGCCTACCTGCTAGGCACGGCTTTTTTATTGCTCAGACTGAAAAGGTTTGCCCAGTGCTCGATTCACTGGCACGCCATGTTGATCGTCGAAATTACTCAGTAAAGGTGCGCGTTTTGATTCATGTTCCATCAGGAACTTTTAGAGACATCAAAGCCACCGGCGCACTCGCGCAACATAGTCAGCGAATTCGCTGCCGAACTTGCTTTGCATGATTTTTTCCTCAGGGCCAATCTGGAATCGGTTGATGTAGAGGATGAACAGCACCGGCCCAACGAACGGCCACACGGCCCCCAGATGCATCGCCCATGCGGTTAGCAGCGCGAGCATGCCGAGATACATGGGGTTTCGGGTCAGGTTGTAAATGCCCGTTGTCACGAGTGCCGATGACTTGCCTGGCTTCATCGGGTTGATGGTTGTCTTCGAGCAACGAAACGCGATCAAACCAAGTAAATCGCACGTGATGCCAACCGCGACCAACGCTAAGGCAACGACAAGGCGAATTTGCGAATCGATTGCCAGCGTTGGACCTACATGCGAAATCCCCCACATCGCTGTTGCGACCATCGCAGCGACGATAGGCGGCGGAATCTTCAGCTCAAGTGATGGCATGGTGCGTGGAAGGATCGTTGACGTGTCAGTCGTGCTTCAGGCTCTTCGTCGTGAACAAGTAGTCCTTCAACTCATGCGAGAAGCGCGCGTCATGTCGACGGATCCATTCCAGCACCATCGACGCGTGCTCTTTCTCTTCGTCGCGGTTGTGTTCCAGGATGCTTTTCAACTCAGGATCCTTGCAGGCCGCCGCGCGTTGGTTGTACCAGTCCACTGCTTCGAGCTCCTCCATAAGCGACACGATGGCGCGATGCATATCGCGCACTTCGTCATTGAGTTCTTCGATGGGTTCGTGATAACCAACGCTAGACATTTTGATCTCCTGAGTGCTGTGTAAGTGAATTTGTATTTTGATACCAACCTGGGCCACGCTACGTGGCTCAGGTCAATGTTCGGTGAACTTTATCCCAGGCGATTGCGCGACACTCGCACCTCGACGCTCCACGATCACCAGCGCGATGCCGCCGAGAATGGCAACGGACGCCAGCACCCATCGCAACGTCAGCGATTCGTCGAGAAACGCCATACCCGCCACCGCCGTAATGACCGGCACGCTGAGCTGCACGGTCGCGGCGCTCGTGGCTTTCAGCGCGGGCAGGGCGGTGTACCAGATCGCATAGCCGATGCCGGACGCGACCGCGCCGGAGGCAACCGCATAGAGCAGTCCCGCCACGTCAAACGACGCGGAGTTCCAAGTCAATACGGTCAAGCCCAGCGCCATCGGCACGGCACGCAAAAAGTTGCCCGCTGTCACCCGCGTTGGATCGCCCGCGCCCTTGCCGCGCAACGAATACACGCCCCACGCCGCACCCGCGCTCAGCATCAGGACCGATCCCAACAGCGGTGGTGCTGATACGCCCGGTAAAAAAAGACCAAGCAACCCACTGAGGGCAAGCACAAGTCCAATCAGCTGCGGCATGCGTAACCGCTCGCCCTGCCAGATACCGTAGCCGATCATCGTCGCCTGAACCGCACCGAAAAGCAGCAGCGCGCCAGTCGATGCGGGCAGGCTCACATACGCAAACGAAAATCCCGCCGCGTAGACAAAAAGAGCGAGCGCCGAGCGCCAATTTCCGCTGCCGGTTTGCGTGCCGCGCTGGGCGCGAACGATGATCCAAAGCATCAGCGCCCCGGTGGCGATGCGCACAGCGGTAAAGGTGGCGGCGTCAACGCTGGTGTGCTTCAGCGCAAGGCGGCACAACAGCGAGTTGCACGCAAACGCAACCATCGCCAAAAGCGTCAGGATGGTCAATCGGGCGGTTGGCATTTAATCGGGTTGCATAGCGCGGGTTGTGCCCGCTGTCTAGTCTGTGGCGAAGCGGCCATTATGCGGCTGCACCGAGTCGCGGAGTGCGCGCAGAGGGGCGCGTGTTCATCGATGTTTGGGAGCGAATTTCGCAAAATCGCGTTAGTAGCTTTTCTATGAAAGCCAGATTACACCGGGGCTAAGCTGCATTGCGCCCGCAACTCGACTGCTCATAAATCTATGGTTAGCCCATGCAAAATAAGGCTTTTAGCTGAAAAGTCATTGCCGTACTTTTGCGGATATTGACAGTCTAGATTCAGGCGCGCTCGTAATGAATGACGTTGAAGTTTTCTTCGGTTGCAGGCGCTTCAAAGTACGCCGTGATCGCGTCAAACTCGGCATCCGTTGTCCAGGGACTGCCGACGGGAAGGTGCTTGCTGCGCTCTTTGAGCTGACGTTTGCATAGGTCGTCAGGCACATCAATGAAATGGAGCTCATGTTCGACTTCAGCGCGCTCAAACAGCGTACGAAACCACGCTCGCTGTTTCTTCGTGTTTCCGGGGAAGTCGAGCACGACTGAAATGCCTTTGGCGAGCAGCGCGCCAATGTGCGGCGACAACGCATCACGCAACCGCGAGGAGCAGCGCACGAAGTCAGGAATGTCAAGAATCTCGCCGGGATAAAGCGCCGCAAGAAAATCGTCCTGAACCAGCAGAACAGCATCCTCGCGCGCGGCCAGTTCGCGAGATAACGTCGTCTTTCCCGCCGCCATCTTTCCGCACATGAAGATTAGTTTCGGCATGAGGCCCCGATCGATGCCTAAGTGGTAAATCGATACCACCCGCAGATTACATTGACTTCGTGTTTGCAGTCCAGCGCAGAGGCAACTGAGGCCAATGAATTTGCAACCTCGATAAATCCAACTGGAATCTCGGTTGTGTCACTGAGCGCCATGAGGTCGCGTGCAAACCAACAACAATAGGAGAAGGCATACGGATCTTCTTGCTTGCAGGCCAATTTGAGGATGCTCACTATGCTTTGAAACGCCACCTGTGGTGATAGCCCTTCAATTAATTGGCTTCCTACTTTGGTAACGGCCCATTCATCAGATGAAAGCTGAATCAAAGCGTCGGCAAGTCTGGCCTCAAATTTTTCTGCGAGTGACACAGGATTCATGATGGCTACGCTCCAGCGCAAAAACGAAATTACGTCTCAAGTTTATGTTTTCGTTGCGCGTTTGAAGGGGAATTCCCACGACCCCTTAGGTTGCTTTGAGGCCCCATTGATTCGCCCCGAGGAGCGGAGCGTTTCGCGGTCATAGAGGCGTCGTCGGCACACACTCTGCGTAGCGACAGCGAAGCATTCGTGTGACGTTGACGCATCCCGCGAAACGCGAGCACCGGAGGATCAGGCGAATCGTTGGGGTCGCCTTCTTTTGGTTACTTTTCTTGGCGAAGCAAGAAAAGTGACTGCCCTGCGGCATGAGCGGCTCGTGGCAAAGAGCAAACCGCATTCAACCAAACCCCTCACACTAACCGTCTCCCGCACGGGGAGAGGGACAAGCCCCTACGCCGCCCGCTCCAAACTCAGCCCCGCATGCTCGCGCAGCGGATGAAACTGAATCTTCGGGTGTCGCTCCTGCGTGAGGCGCAGGTCGTAGGTGGACGTGAGCAAGTACGCAAGCGTGTTGGCTGCGTCGTACGCGAGTTTTGACGCGTTGTAGTCCATGAATTTCTTCATCTCGGCGGCGTCGTCGCAGGTGACCCAGCGCGCGCCTACGAACTGGCTGCCCGAGAGTTTGATGTCGGCTTTGTATTCGGTTTGCAGACGATGTTGCACGACTTCAAATTGCAGTTGGCCGATTGCGCCGAGCAGCATGAGCGAGCCGAGTTGCGGCTTGAACACCTGAATCGCGCCTTCTTCACCGAGCTGCGCGAGACCCTGCTGCAACTGCTTGCTGCGTAGCGGATTTTTAAGCTCCACCGTCTGGAACAATTCCGGCGCGAAGAACGGCAGGCCGGTGTATTGCAGACTGGCGCCTTCGGTGATGGTGTCGCCGAGTTGCACGCCGCCGTGAATGGTGAAGCCGATGATGTCGCCCGCGTAAGCTTCGTCCACCGCTTCGCGTCGCTGCGACATGAAGGTGACGACACTGGTGGGACGCATTTCTTTCGCGGTGCGCTGCACTTTGAGCTTCATGCCGGACGAATATTTGCCGGAGCAGACGCGCACGAACGCGATGCGGTCGCGGTGCATCGGGTCCATGTTGGCCTGCACTTTGAATACGACACCGGAGAAGCCCTCGGCGTCGGGCGCGATTTCGGTCGTCGAGCCGTCGGGATTGGTCGAGGCGCGCGGATGCGGGGCGGGCGCGAGGTCCACTAGTGCGTCGAGGATTTCCTGCACGCCGAAATTGTTCACTGCTGAGCCAAAGAACACCGGCGTTTGTTTCGCAGCCAAGAATGCTTCGCGATCAAACGCAGGCGCGGCACCGGTGACGAGTTCAATGTTCGCCAACGCGTGCTCGAAATCCACACCGAAGCGGGCCGTCAGCGCGGCGGTTTCGGACAGCGGAATCTCCTCCAGCGCCATCTTGTCGCTGACCGTGTCTTCGCCGGGCTTGAACACGCGCATCATCTGGGTACGCAGATTGATGATGCCCACGAAGGCGCGACCTTGACCGACCGGCCAGGTCATGGGCACGCAGGGCATGCCGAGTTCGGCTTCTACTTCGTCAAGGAGCTCAATCGGATCGCGGCCTTCGCGGTCCATCTTGTTCACAAACGTGATGATCGGCGTGTCGCGCTGACGGCAGACTTCGATCAGGCGTTTGGTCTGCGCCTCAACACCGTTCGCTGCGTCGATCACCATGAGCGCGCTATCGACAGCGGTGAGCACGCGGTAAGTGTCCTCAGAGAAATCGCGGTGACCCGGCGTGTCAAGCAGATTGACCACGTGATCGCGGTAGAGCATTTGCATCACCGAGGATGCGACCGAGATGCCGCGCTGCTTTTCGATCTCCATCCAGTCGGATGTGGCGTGGCGGCTGGCTTTGCGCGCCTTGACGCTGCCCGCGACGTGAATCGCGCCCGAAAACAGCAAAAGCTTCTCGGTGAGCGTGGTTTTGCCCGCGTCGGGGTGTGAGATGATGGCGAAAGTGCGGCGGCGCGCGACTTCGGCGGTGAGTAAAGTGGTCACAGAAAGCGCTTCACATGCGTGAAAACCCTTGATTTTAAAGGAGTTCCGGGGAACACAGCCATCTGAGCTGCCGCCACTCGTCGCTATTCAGCGACTTGTAATTTTTTGTAATTAGACGGCACTTTGTCGGCGAAAGCTGCGTCTATCCCGTTACATACTCATTGGCAACATTGCCCAAAACTACGCAACGTCCCGAGCGCCTAAGTGTTTTAGGGGCTCAATCCATCAAGGAGATACCCCATGAAAAAGATCATCATTCTCGGAGCAGCGATCATTTCAGCTTTCGCTGCGGTAGCGCCTAGCGCGGCTGAGGGCGGCAAGCACCTCATCAACACGCACGACCACGGTAGTTACCGTCCGGCTTATGTCGCGCCGGCGCCTCGTTACGGACACGGCTACGGGCACGGTTACGGAAACGGCTATCGCGGCGGTTATTGGAACAGTGGACGCTGGATTGCTCCAGTAGCCATCGCGGCCGCGATCGGTGGTTTGGCAATTGCTGGAAATTCGTACTACTACAGCCAGCCAAGCTATGTCGCACCGTCGTACTACGCACCAACCACGACCTACTACGACCAACCGACCTACGCCGCGCCCTCGTACTACGCGCCAGCTCGCGTCACTTACGCGGCACCTGCCGCCGACGGCTTTAACTACGCTGACGCCAACGGCGATGGCTACATCAGCTTCGAAGAGGCGGCCGTTTACCCACACTGGCAGCGCAATTTCGGTCGAATCGATCGCAATCGTGACGGCTACCTGACGCGCGACGAAGTCGCCGGCTGGCGCTACCGCTAGTCGCTGCATAGCCCGGGACTGACCAAATCGCCCCGGGCAGCACGTCGTGAACGCATTCACCCCCATAGGCCTGACTGCGGTGTTGGCGCTTGTTGCCAGCATCGCTTCCGCTGCGCCGGGCGGCAAGTTCGCCGCAGCTGACAGCAACCGGGACGGCACGCTGACCAAAGCGGAAGCCTGCATCGGAAAAACGCGTTCCGTCTGTAAAAACTTTGACGCGATGGATGCGAACAAAGATGGCGCAGTGACTCGCGCAGAGATAAAGGCGTACCGCAATGCAAAGCGGGTGGCTCAGGGCATGCCGCCTAAGCTGTAGCTCGCCCTTGTTGTCGCAGGGGCGCATTCAGGTACGATTGATCGATAAACTCGCCATCGCCGCGAACGTCGCCCCCCAGCTTCCACTCCAAATGATCGCGGCTTAGTGCGCCGTTAACGCAGCCACGCTGATTGTTTGCTGCAACACATGCGAGTCATCGGTGCCCAACTCGATCACATCTGCCCCGCAATTTGCGGCTTCAAGACAGACGTAATGTCGCCAGCCCTCCGGCGGTAAATCGGCGAACGTCTTGATCAATTCTGCGCCTGGATTCCAGACGACCAAGGTCTTGCTGCCCGATGTCGTAAGCGTGATTTTTCGGTGCGATGCGGGGTCGATCAGCTCGAAGTGATGTCCCGTATCTGCATAAATGCGGTCACTGCGGCCGGGATCGCGCGCATCTTGCAGGTTCCAATCGCCACGCTGCGTGTGCTCGTTGAAGTGGTCAAACTTATCGGCATAAATCAGTCCGTCGAGCCCGGTGACATGCACGCGATTTGCATCGGCGACACGGAAGTAGGTGTGCAGCGCCTGGGTAAAACGCACCGTTTCCTTACTCAAATTTACGGTCGTTAACGCCTGCTCCAGCGCACGCCCGATACGCATCGTGAGCATCACATTCATCGGCACCTCGGGCACTTCCGGCCCGGCCAGCGCCAGCACGATTTCGCCGTCGGCCGTCCGCTCGGCATGCGTCACCTGCCACTGCTGCGTCCGCACCAACCCGTGCTGAGGCGCGTCCGGCGGTTGACCCTGTTTGGCGAAGTAGGGCCAGCACACGGGAATGCCGCCACGAATGGGATCTGGCGGGCGCTTGCTGATCGGCGAAATCCAAAGCACATCGTCAAAGCCGGTCGGCGCAAACGACAGCACGTGACCGCCAAACAAACTGATGGCCGCTTTGGAGAACGGAGTCGTAATCAGGAGCGCGGGAAAGCCCTGATATTCGCCGAAGCGGAGGCCGGGAATGGAGTTAGTCATCGAATTCAGATTCCATCAGCTTTGGGGGGTGAGCGCCATTAT
>JBDSYI010000153.1:0-2851 GCA_039925745.1 Casimicrobium sp.
TCCGCTTCGCCGGTCCAGGGACCGTCAGCGACGACGATATCGAAGAGGCGAGCGAAATCTTCGCAGCCGACGAAAATTAGCGCCAGCCCGCTTCCCGTGCCGCTTGTTCGGCCGCCGCATCAAACGGCTCGCCGTCGATCCGATCGTCGATCAGCGCGAGGAGCCGCTCGCGAACCAGCTCGCGCTCGACATTAAAAAGCGCGGCATTTGCCATCGCTCCAGGAATTTTTTCATCGGCTTCGGTGCCGGGCGGCAGCGCAAGCACGGTGCGCAGGTTGGCGATTTCGGTCTCATAAACTGCCCGTTCGCCCGCTTGCGACGTCAGCACAGTGCTCATGGCGGTGGGTCGTAGCGCCGCCAATTCAGGCACCGTGCGCCGCACCGCCCCGCCCGCATCCACGCTGCGTGGCGGCGTCGCGCATCCGGCGATAAGCGACAGCACGAGAGCAACTAAAAGTATCGGGAAAGGCTGGACTGATCGCATGGGCGTGGCGCTATTGAGTAGAACGCGAGAGCATACTAGCGCTCGCTTGCGTTCCTAAAACGTTCGAGTTCACAAAATTACGATCAGCTTTTTGCTGAAATCCCCACAGCACAGGGGCTAGGACAGAAAAAAGTAGATAGTCGACTTATAAAAAAATCGCGCGATACCCCTTATTAACCGGCAATTTCATGTAAAAGCTGAATCTCGAAATCAATGCCGAAAGCCACCGGCTAGACTTCACTGGATTCGCTTCACACCGCCTAGGCAACATGCCGACCTCTCTATGACCGCCAGCACCCTCGAATCCAAAGCCACGCCGCGCGGCAAGTTTCCCCACATCCGTCGCGCCGGAGATTTTTTGTTTGTCTCCGGCACCAGTTCGCGGCGCAAGGACAACTCGTTCGCGGGCGTCAAAGTCGATGCCTTGGGCGTTACGCAACTGGATATTCGTCAGCAAACCCGTGCCGTGATTGAAAACATTCGCGACATTCTGGCCGCTGAAGGCGCGACGCTCGCGGATTGCGTGGAGATCACAAGCTATCTCGTCGACATGAACGATTTCGGCGGTTATAACGAAGTGTGGGCCGAACATTTCGATCACACTGGCCCGACGCGCACGACCGTCGCCGTGCATCAATTGCCGCATCCGCATTTGCGGATTGAGATGAAAGCAGTGGCTTACAAACAGAAAGCAGCGTGATGAACCCAACCATCGATTTCCCAAAATGGCTCATCGACAACGCGCACCTGCTGAAGCCCCCGGTCGGCAATCAGCAGCTCTGGAAAAACACCGATCTGATCGTCACCATCGTCGGCGGCCCGAACCAGCGCGCCGATTTTCATGACGATCCTTACGAGGAATATTTTTGGCAGTTTCAGGGCAACGCCTTCCTCAACATCATGGATCGCGGGCAACGTGATCGCATCGAACTCAAAGAGGGCACGATGTACCTTATGCCGCCGCACCAGCGCCACTCGCCGCAACGCCCCGAGCCTGAGTCACGCTGTCTCGTCATAGAACGCTCACGACCCGAGGGCGTTTTGGATGGCTTTGAATGGTATTGCCTGAAATGCGATGGGCACGTGCATCGGGTCGAGGTGCAGTTGAAGAGCATCGTCGATGATTTGCCGCCGCTGTTCGCTGCTTTTTATGCGAGTGAGAAGTTAAGGACTTGTCCGCATTGTGGGGCAGTGCATCCCGGTCGGCTTGGATGAGCGCTGACATCCCGCTCGTGCCGCGGGGGCAGTCACTTTTCTTGCTTCGCCAAGAAAAGTAACCAAAAGAAGGCGACCCCGACATTCGCCCTGATCCGAGATTTGAAGCAAAAACGTCGCGCGGTCCGGAACTCGCTACGCTCAAACAACGGACCGCTTCATCGACGTTTTCACTCCAAATCTCGGGGGCGAATACACGGGGACCTTTCGAACCACTCAAAACGCTACGATTAGGATCATTTTTGCTGGTTCAGCTGGTTGCCTTACGCATGTCTTACGACTACCCAAAATTATTCGAAGCAATCATTCAGGCGGTTTCAGGAAGCGACTCGATCAATGGGCGAATGCACACTTTAATTGACCATTGCGAACACCAACGCGCGCATAGCGGTTGGACGACAATGCGTGCCATTAACTTTGATGCGGATACGGAGCGCTTTTCGCGCTGGCTGAATTCTGTGATTGATGAAATGGGTTCACGAACGCCAACAATTGGAATGTGGTTTGGGCTAGTTAATCTTCAAGAAGATCGCGAAACAACTGCTGATCTGTACGCTGGCGTATCGCCACAGTTCGATGCCAATTCACTGGATTGGGCGAGCCAAATCACAGTGCCAACGAAGCATCCCTATGCAGGTTCCACCGTGCTTCGTGCGATATACGCCAACGCGTACACGCCCGTAGACGGTCTTGAGAACGACGCCGAATATCCTCTGGTGTTAGCGCTCGGAGCCATAGCAGTGTGCGATGCACTTCGCTATTGCGAATCACGAGTGGAACTTCAGTCTCTTAACGGGGCTGCTGTTGGTTTTGACGGAGGAGATTTCCTCTACCTTGGCCACATCAGCCACGGAAAATTTGTCGTCAGCGTGCGCACTTGCTAGCAAGCGTATGCAAGATGCTCGCATACGCGTTCCCGTAATTCTTATCGCGAAGCGATCAAACATCCGTTCGAAGGGGCCCCCGTTCATTCGACCCCGAGATTTGGAGTGAAAACGTCGATGAAGCGGTCCGCTGTTTGAGCGCAGCGAGTTCCGGACCGCGCGACGTTTTCGCTTCAAATCTCGGATCAGGGCGAATGTCGGGGTCGCCTTTTCTTTGGTGACTTTCTTTTGGCGAAGCAAAAGAAAGTTACTGCCGCGCGGCATGAGC
>JBDSYI010000154.1:0-10457 GCA_039925745.1 Casimicrobium sp.
CAGGCTGATGTAGAACCGGCAGATTCGCGTGGTATTGGTGGTCGCACCGTATGCCGTGGTCGCGTCAAACGTCATCCCTGTACGCTTGAAATCCGCCTGAGCGTCCAAAGACTGTTGTTCAAGCGCTCTACCCGTAATGAAGTAGGCGTCTAGCGCTTTGTTGTAGAACTCCACGACTGTCACCGCCTGAGCAAAGACCGCGCTCGCACTGAGCGCAATCGTTAGAGCAAGTACGCCTCGTAGGTTTTTAGAAATTGACATAATTTTTCTCACACTAGCTGGATGATTGAATGGCCACTGGAACGCCTTCGTAACGAAACGCTCACCGTGAGTAACTCTGTGAAGGAGTATAGATATGGGTTTTGAGCTCGCACGTAGGACAGCGCCTTCATCGTGAGTGGGCGGTGCGCCCGCTATTCGCGCTTCATCAGTCCCCCGAGGCACCCTGTCTCATTCAATCAGCGGCGACGAAGGCAAATATTTGCCCCCCTAAATTCGCAGCGATATGCGCATAAAGCGCATCACGATACCCCAATTCGTACGGGCATTTTCTGGCGCCGTGACATGGGACGTTGAGCTTCGCGCACCAAGAAACGACAGTAAAACAGCATTCGACAACCAACAGCTTTTTTTATTTAACCATATTTAATAGGGGTTAGACGCTCAAAAGTGCCGTTGTTGACTTTCCATATTTTGGGCATGCAGCCCCTATGGGGCGGACGTTTCCGATAAAAGCGGCATCGTTAATCCGCCTTCGCCCCAGCCTTCACCCATGCCCCAATTTTCGCGCGCTCGTCCTCAGTAATTTGAGTGGCGTTGCTCATCGGCATGATGCGCGTCACCACTGCCTGTTGATACATCGCCTGCGCGTTTTTCACGATGAGTTCAGGTGTATGCAGCTGAATGTTTTTAGAGATCACCTGCGCGTTATGACACATGACGCAGCGTTGTTCTACGATCGCCTGAATCTCGGTCAACCTGGGCACCACCGCAACGGCTGGTCCTGCCGGTTGTGGCGCGGGCGCCAGCCACACGATCACACCCAGAAGAATTGCTGCGCCCCCCGCGAACCAACCGTACTGCGGCGGGCCTTTGTGGCGCAACACAAAGAACTGACGGATCAGCGCACCGGCCAGCATAATGAGCACCAGCACCAGCCAGTTGTTTTCGGCGGCGTACGTCATGCTGTAGTGATTCGACAACATCGCAAACAATACGGGCAATGTGAAATACGTGTTGTGCACGCTACGTTGCTTGGCGCGAATCGGATGGATCGGATTCGGTTTTTCGCCTGCCTTCATCGCGGCCACTGTTTTGCGCTGGCCGGGAATGATGACCATCAGCACGTTCGCACTCATCGCAGTCGCAAGGCTTGCGCCCGTCAGCAAAAACGCCGCGCGGCCCGCGAACAAATGGCACGCGACGTAGGTCGCAACGAGCACATACACAAACACCAACGCCCCAACAATTGCGTCGCCATTCTTCTTTTGTCCGAACACGCGGCAGATCACGTCATAGACCACCCAGCCCATCACCAAATACACTAGCGATGCGGCAATCGCTGCCGCCGACGAACCCCACGCGAATACATTCTTATCGATCAAAAATGTCTGCGCGTTGAATAGATACAGCACCACAAACAACGCAAAGCCGCTCATCCACGTCCAGTAGCTTTCCCAATAAAACCAGTGCAAGTGATCAGGTAATTGCTTGGGCGCGACCATGTATTTTTGCGGGTTGTAGAACCCGCCGCCGTGAACGGCCCACAGCTCGCCGTCGACGCCTTTGTCGATCAATTCCTGCGACTTTGGTTTCACCAGTGAACTGTCGAGAAACACGAAATAAAACGACGAACCGATCCAGGCGATGCCAACGATCACGTGCAGCCAGCGCAACAATAAATTCACCCAATCGGCGATGTAGGATTCCATAGCGACTTAACTACCCCGATAAGTTGAGTACGTCCACGGCGAGCACACCAGCGGCACATGGTAATTGCCACCCTCATCAGCGATGCCAAAGTCAATCGGCACGACATCGACAAATGGTGGATCAGGCAATGTCATGCCCTTGTTTTTGAAATGTTCGCCAATGTGAAAAATCAGGCGGTAGCGACCACGCTTAACCTCAGCGTCTTTGAGTAGCGGCGCGTCGGTGCGGCCATCAGCGTTGGTGCGCGCGGTGACCAGCAATTTCGGGACTGAGTCCATGCAATAGAGCTCGATCAAAACATTCGCCGCAGGGCCTCCGTGCACGATGTCGAGAATGTGGGTGGAGAGTTTTCCCATCGCGCTACTCCGTGATCAGATCAAGCAAGCGCAGGCGAGCAATCTCGCCGACTTGCATCAAATTATTGTTGAACTCCATCGCACGCGTGTTGAGCTGGCGTGAACGGATAGCGCCAAAAATCGCGCCCTGAGTATTGTTACGCGCGACAATGATGAACGGAAAGCCGAACTTTGTGCGGTAAGCCATATTGAGTTCGCGCAGCTGCGCTATGTCCACCGCGGTCATTGCCGAGAGCCCCGCTGCGGCCTGCTCACGCGTCGATTCATCGGTGAGTGTGCCCGCAGCGGCCTCTTTACCAGCGAGCTCAGGATGCGAGTTCAGCAACGCCAGCTTTTCAGCCTCCGTGGCTGATTGAACCGTCGCCATCAAAGCCGCCAGTACCGTAGCGCGTGAGGTGAAACCAGTCTGCGGTTTCAGGGCAAACGCACGCTCTGCGATCCACGGTGAATGTTCGTAAACAGCGCCGAATGCAGACGAAAAATCCGAAGGTGAAAGGCGATTGATTTCGTTCAGTGTTGCCATAAATTCAAAAGTAGCCCCGGATGCTCACCTCCGGGTTTTGTGAGGCTTAATTTGACTGTAGCAGGCCGACGCCCTGGACGCGAGCATCCGGGCCTTGTCGAGGCCTCATCGCTTAGTGCGCATCCGCCTGCCTGGCAGCGTTAACCGCATCATTGGCGTCCGCACTTGCGCCGTTGAAAAAAAGGTTCAGCGCGAGCGCCACAATCGACGTCAACAAAATACCCGATTCGATCAGCGGATGAATAGCGTGCGGCATCCATTGCTTGAAATTCGGGGCGACCAACGGAATCATGCCCACGCCAATGGCAACGGCAACGATCAGCGAGTTGTGGCGATTGCCCTTAAAGTCCACCCCGGACAGGATGCGGATACCAGTAGCCGTCACCATCCCGAACATGACGAGGCCGGCCCCGCCGAGCACGACCGTGGGCAACGACTCCACCAGCGCGGCCATTTTGGGCAGCAACCCAAGGACAATCAGAATGATGCCGCCTGCGACGCACACAAAACGACTCTTGACGCCGGTAACGGCGACCAGTCCGACATTCTGCGAGAAGCTGGTGTAGGGGAAGGTGTTGAAAATACCGCCAATGAGCGTTCCCAGACCATCCGTGCGCAGCCCTCGAGCCAAGGCGGGTTGATCGATATGTTTGTTGGTCATTTCGCCGAGCGCGAGAAACATGCCAGTTGATTCAATCATCACCACGATCATGACGAGTGTCATGGTCAAAATCATGACCGGATCGAATTGCGGCATTCCAAAAGAAAAGGGAAGAACGATGTCGAACCAGGCGGCTTTGCCGACCTTGTCAAAATTCATGATGCCCAACGCGGTTGCAACCACGCTGCCAATGATGATGCCTAAGAGCACTGAGATATTCGCAATGAAACCTTTGGTGTAGCGAGCGATCAACATGATCGAGACGAGCACCAGCGAGGCCACGCCCACGCCGGTTAGATCGGCGTACTTCGGGTTGGGCACGCTAGGCACTAGCGCGAGCCCACTGGGAACGGCGGGCAGCGCTGAGCCTGGTGCAGTTGCGACTGCAGCAGCATTCGCCAGCCATTTGGCATGTTCCGGGTTAACCATGGAAGGAGCAGTTGGCCCAAACGGGTTACCAAAAATCCAATTGATCCCGACCCGCATGAGACTGATGCCAATCACCGCGATGATGGTTCCGGTCACCACCGGCGGAAAAAAGCGAAGCATGCGGCTGACAATCGGCGCGATCAGTATCGAGACCGCGCCCGCCCCGATGATCGACCCAAAAATTAGCTGGGCACCAGCGACGCCAGGATTCGAATTCGCAATCGCAATCATCGGCGCTACGGCCGCAAAGGTCACGCCCATCATTACTGGCAATTTAATGCCAAACCACTGCGTCGCTCCGAGCGATTGAATCAGGGTTACCACGCCACACACAAACAAGTCTGCGGAAATGAGTAGCGCCACCTGATCAGGCGCGAGCTTTAGCGCACGACCAATGATCAACGGCACCGCGACGGCGCCTGCATACATCACCAAAACATGTTGCAGACCCAACGCGCCCAAGCGCGGTAGCGGCAGCACTTCGTCCACTGGATGGACGTCACTTAATGTCGACATTGCTAACTCCCCGGTTGTGTACTTCTTTGACATAGGATTTGTCATCCGGCCAAGGCAGGCACAGATGCAAGCTGTCTCAGTGTAGGCAACCCGCTAGCGCTTTGCCATATCAAAAGATCAATGAGGGTCAATCAGCGAGGTCGCACATTCCTGGAAACTTCGCGCAGTGCGCGGTCCAGTGGAACCACATCTGCGATTCGCTACTCAGAGGCCACGGCGTGATTCGCCAATGCCTCCAGCGCGCGCACAAGTGCAGAATGATCCGATTGACCAAACCCTAAAGCGGCGCATGCGTTCATCAGTTGCGCGGCACCTGCCGTTTGCGGCAACGCCACGCCCAGCGTTCGCGCGCTCTGCAGCGCGAGGTTCAAGTCTTTTTGGTGCAGCGCGATTCGGAAGCCCGGATTGAAAGTGCGCTTGATCATGCGCTCACCATGAACCTCCAGGATGCGACTGGAAGCGAATCCGCCCATCAACGCTTGCCTTACTTTTGCGGGATCAGCACCAGCCTTTGACGCAAATACCAGCGCTTCGCTAACGGCAGCAATGTTCAACGCCACGATAATCTGGTTGGCGACTTTGCAGGTCTGGCCATCGCCATTGCCACCGATCAATGTGATGTTCTTGCCCAGCAACTCGAACAGCGGTTTGACACGATCAAATGCAGCCTGCGGGCCTCCAACCATGATGGTGAGCGTGGCGGATTTTGCCCCGACCTCGCCGCCCGACACAGGTGCGTCAAGATAGTCGCAGCCCAGCGCGTTGATCTGTTTGGCGAACTCCTTGGTTGCCATCGGATCAATCGAGCTCATGTCAACGACAACTTTATCTTTGTTCACACCAGCAGCCACACCGTCTTCGCCAAAAAGCACTTTTTCGACGTCCGGAGTGTCGGGCACCATGATGAAAATGATGTCAGCTTTCTGAGCGACTTCGACACCTGAAGCGCAGGCGATTGCACCTGAATCCAGCAAGGTTTGCGGCGGCGCTGAACGCGAATGCACATAGAGCGTGTGTCCGGCTACCCGCAGATGTGCGGCCATCGGCGTGCCCATGATGCCAAGGCCAATGAACCCGAGATTTAATGTAGGCATAATCTTTTAGACTTCCCTATTTGTTGAGTGCTGACATCCAGCCGAGGCCATCTACGGTGTTCGTCTTTGGCTTGTATTCGCAACCGATCCAGCCATCGTAGCCAAGCGCGTCGATATGCTTGAACAACCACGGATAGTTGATTTCTCCGGTGCCGGGCTCGTTTCGTCCAGGGTTGTCGGCCAGCTGAATATGGCCGATGCGCGGGAGGTAATTTTTCAGTGTATTGCCCAGTTCACCTTCCATGCGTTGGGCATGATAGATGTCGTACTGAACCTTCAGGTTGTCGCTGTCGATCTGGTCAAAAATCGCCAGTGCCTCCATCGTCCGATTCACAAAATAGCCGGGAATGTCAAACGAGTTGATCGGTTCCATCACGCAAAGAATGCCCGCTTTTTCGAGTTCTGCCGCGACATAAGTCAGATTGCTGATAAGCGTCGCCTGCGCCTGTGCGCCGGTAACGCCCGAAGGCAGTTTGCCCGACAGACAATTGATTTTCTTGCAGTCCAGGGCGTGCGCGTAAGTGATTGCGCTGGCCACGCCTGCCTTGAACTCGGCCTCGCGTCCTGGCACACAGGCAAGGCCTCGCTCGCCGTTGTCCCAGTCGCCGGCAGGCAGGTTGAACAACGCCTGAGTTAATCCATTCGCCTGCAATGCAGCTTTGAGCTCTGCGCCTGCGTAGGGATACGGTGCCATGTATTCCACAGCTTTGAAACCCGCAATGGCAGCGGCTTCGAAGCGATCCATGAACGGCAGTTCAGTGAATAAAAAGGTGAGGTTAGCGGCAAATTTTGGCATAGTGGTTCCTAGTCGAGCATGGTTGCAACGGCGGTCGGTGCATCGGATCGGTTCGTGGCGAGTTCTTCGAATTCGACCACGTTATTAATTTCAGTACCCATCGCGATGTTGGTGACGCGCTCCAGCATGATTTCGATCACCACTGGAACACTGTACTGCGCCATCCATGCTTCGGCCTGTGTGATGGCGGGCGCAATTTCTTCCTGTTTGTGTACGCGGATTGCCTTGCAGCCCAAACCTTCGACTACTTTTACGTGATCGACGCCGTACGCCTTCGATAACGTTTCAGTCTCTGGCGTATTGATGTTGTCAAACGCCAGTTGCACACAGTAGTCCATGTCAAAGCCGCGTTGACTCTGACGAATCAGACCGAGATAAGAGTTGTTCACCACGATATGGATATAGGGCAGTTTGAACTGAGCACCGACGGCTAACTCTTCAATCATGAACTGAAAGTCGTAGTCACCCGACAAGGCGACGATCTTTCGCGAAGGATCGGCTGCGCGAACGCCAAGCGCAGCTGGAATCGTCCAGCCGAGTGGACCCGCCTGCCCGCAGTTGATCCAGTGCCGTGGCTTGTAAACATGCAGGAACTGGGCACCGGCAATCTGCGACAAACCAATCGTGCTCACGTAGCAGGCATCCTCGCCGAACGCATTGTTCATGCATTGGTACACGCGCTGTGGCTTCATCGGTACGGCCTCGAAGTTGGTCTTTCGAAGGAGACTACGTTTGCGCTCCTGACATTCGCCAACCCAGACGCTGCGGTCCTTTAGAGCGCCCGTTGTTTTCATTTCTTTGGCGACGGCCACAAATTGCGCGAGGGCTAGCTTTGCATCCGATGCGATGCCGAAATCGGGAGAAAACACGCGACCGATTTGCGTTGGTTCAATGTCTACGTGAACAAATTTGCGATCTTTCGCATACACCTCGATCGAGCCCGTGTGACGGTTGGCCCAACGATTGCCAATTCCCAGTACGAAGTCCGATGCGAGCATCGTTGCGTTGCCGTAACGATGGCTCGTCTGCAGGCCGCACATACCAGCCATCAGCGGATGGTTATCGGGAATCGAGCCCCACCCCATGAGTGTCGGGATCACCGGAACGCCTGTCAATTCGGCAAACTCTACGAGCAAATCGCAAGCATCGGCGTTGATAATGCCGCCGCCCGCCACGATCAGCGGGCGCTCGGCAGCCTGCAACATCGCGATCGCTTTCTCGATTTGGGGGCGTGTGGCCGCTGGTTTGTAGACCGGCAACGGCGCGTAGGTCTCGACGTCGAATTCGATTTCTGTCATCTGCACGTCAAACGGAAGATCGATCAACACGGGTCCCGGACGACCAGAGCGCATAACGTGAAACGCCTGTTGAAACACACGCGGTACCAATGCGGCTTCGCGCACAGTCACCGACCACTTGGTCACCGGCTTTGAGATCGACTCAATGTCCACCGCCTGAAAGTCCTCTTTGTAGAGCCGTGCGCGTGGCGCCTGACCGGTAATGCAGAGAATCGGAATCGAATCGCCGGTGGCTGAATAGAGTCCGGTGATCATGTCGGTGCCTGCCGGGCCAGAAGTGCCAATGCAGACGCCGATGTTGCCTGCAACCGCTCGCGTGTAGCCCTCGGCCATGTGCGACGCGCCTTCGACGTGGCGCGCGAGAATGTGCGAGATGCCGCCGTGCTTACGGATTGCCGAATAAAGCGGATTGATCGCGGCACCGGGCACGCCGAAAGCCATCTCGATGCCTTCCTTCTCCATTACGTATACGGCTGCCTGCGCGGCGGTCATTCTGGCCATGAGCACTCTCCTGTAGTTTGCGACTTTTGATGAGTGGAAGTTAGAGCAGTTTGCGTTGTTGTTGAAGATGGCTAACGCCCATAACATCTATTCGTAAATGGAATAAATCACTACACTCTATCTATGGACAGACTTGATGCAATGCAGGTTTTCGTGCGCGTCGTAGAGACGGGTAGCTTCTCGAAGGCAGCTCAGGAATTTCAGACGACGCAACCTACGGTGACCAAGCAGGTAGCGGCGCTAGAAGCACGATTGAAAGTGCGGCTCCTGAATCGCAATACGCGGGGGGTTAGCCTTTCCGAGCCGGGTGCGTTGTTTTATGAGCGTTGCAAGCAGTTACTGCAAGATGCAGAAGCTGCGGAGCAGGCCACACGCGCCGCGCAGAGCGAGGCGCAAGGCACATTGCGAATCGGTACCTCCGTGGCGTTTGGTCGTCGCGCCATGGTGCCACTCACGCTTGAATTTATGGCGCTGCATCCGCAGATTCGAGTCGATCTGTCCTTTGAAGATCGCTACGTTGACCTGATCGCGCAAGGCATTGACGTAGCGCTGCGTATGGGCAAACTAGCCGATTCGAGCCTTGGCGCTCGCTATCTGGGCAATAACCCATGGACCGTGGTCGCGACACCTTCATACCTGAAATCTGCCGGCGCGCTGAAGCGGCCTGGCGATCTTTCACGACATAACGCCCTCGTCTATAGCAGCGTGCAGGGCGACGACGTTTGGCATTTCACCAGCCCGCGCGGCGAGCGTCTCCCTACGCCTGTCAATGGACGTTTCCGCTCCAACAATCTTTCCGCCGTATTGACTGCATGCCGCGAAGGCCTTGGCGTGGCCGCGCTGCCGCGCTACGTGGCGTCCGAATCCCTACGCTCGGGCAAGGTGGTTGAACTGTTGAAGGACTTTCAGCTTCCCGATCAGGAACTGCACGCCGTCTTTCCGTCGCCAAAACGGGTGCCCGCCAAGGTACTGGCGTTTGTCAGTTACGCCCAAAGCAGATTCGTTGACGGTTGGTGGAATGCGAGAACGAGCGATCTCAAATAGGGCCTATAAGCTGGCAAGCGTGTGTGAAATGCAACTTGCTCGCTAGACTTGTGCGTCAGACAAAGAACCGCTATGACCTGGACTCCCGAATACCCGCGTGACATGATCGGCTACGGGCGCAACTCGCCTCATGCAAAGTGGCCCAATCGCGCCAAAATCGCGATCAACTTCGTGCTCAACTTCGAAGAGGGCTCCGAGAACTCGGTGCTGCACGGCGATACCGCTTCTGAGACATTTCTTTCGGAAATCGCGTTCGCGCCAGCCTTCGAAGCGCGTCATCTTTCGATGGAGTCGATGTACGAATACGGCTCGCGCGTGGGTGTGTGGCGCATTTTGCGAGAGTTCGCAAAACGAAACTTGCCGCTGACAGTGTTCGGTGTCGCGTGGGCGCTCAAACGCAACCAGGAAGCCACCGAGGCCTTCTGCGAGCTAGGCCACGAAATCGCCTGCCATGGCCTGCGCTGGATTCACCATCAGCACATGGATGGAGAGGATGAGAAGCAGCAAATAGCGCTCGCCACGCAAATGATTCGCGAGATGACGGGGGGGCAATGGCCCTACGGCTGGTACACCGGTCGCGATAGTCCAAATACGAAACGCCTGGTGATCGCTCAAGGTGGCTACGAATATGACAGCGACTACTACGGTGATGACTTACCGTTCTATTTGCCCGTACCGATGCAGGACAGCACCGTGCAGCGTCAGCTCATCGTGCCCTACACGCTTGACGCGAACGACATGAAATTCTCGTCCGCTGCGGGTTTCAACAACGGGCAGGATTTTGCTCAGTATCTGATCGACACGTTTGACGTGCTCTACGCCGAAGGCGAAGACGCACCAAAGATGATGAGCGTTGGTATGCATTGCCGCATTCTCGGAAAACCCGGCCGTATGACGGGCTTAGTCAAGTTTCTGGATCACGTCGAGAAGCATGATCGGGTGTGGGTCACGCGGCGCATTGACATTGCACGGCACTGGCGCGCAGTGCATCCAGATGCCTTATAGGAGCGCCTTGCCGCGAACGAATGCAGACTAGAAGCTTCCCTATCAATCAATGTGTGGTCGCGGCAAGCCGCTCCTGAAAGAACCTATGAAATTTGGTACAGACATTCTCAAACAGTCCGACGTTCTTTCAACATTCACGGAGGACGCGCCGCTGGTCACACGCACCTACTTGTCGAAAGAGCACAGGCAGGCGGGCGAGTACCTGATCGGCCTCATGCGCGAAGCCGGCATGAGCGCTGGCTTCGATCCGCTCGGCAACATCGTCGGTCGCTACGAGGCGGGCGTTCCTTTTGCACCGGTGG
>JBDSYI010000155.1:0-5805 GCA_039925745.1 Casimicrobium sp.
GCAAATGCCGATCTAAGCAAATCCGTTTCCGCACTGAAGCGACGCAGCGCTTCGTCTGTCAATGCACGAGTCGGCACGAGAGGCGCGTCGCTTTGGCAAGATGGTTTCCATGACCGCGCGCTTCGACGAGACGAAGATTTACTGACGATTGCCCGGTATGTTGTCGCTAACCCCCTGCGAGCGGGTCTGGTGCAACGGCTTGGCGACTATCCATTCTGGGATGCCATTTGGCTTTAGTGTTGGCAGTCGCGGTGGAACCGCTCGCACAGTGTCAGCGTCACGCCGTCTGCATCTTCAACACCACCGGCGCTTCCTTAATCGGCATATGAATCAGCGCCGCACCTAGCGCCAGAACGATGTCGATGATCCAGATGGTGTCGTAGCTGCCGGTCATCGTGAACACTTTGCCGCCCAGCCATGCGCCGAGGAAGCCGCCGACCTGATGTGACAGCATGACGATGCCGAACAGTGTGGCCATGTTCGCGGGGCCGAAGAACTTGGCGACCAGACCTGCGGTCGGTGGCACGGTCGACAGAAAGGTGAGCCCCATGACGGCAGCAAAAATTAGCATCACGGTCGCCGTCTTTGGCGACGCGAGGAAGATCATGACGGCCACCGCGCGCGCTGCGTAGACGAGCGAGAGTAGGGACTTCATGCGCCAGCGGCTCACGGCCCAGCCCATGCCGAGGCTGCCGAAAATATTGAACAACCCCAACAGCCCGAGGGACCACGCGCTGATGGATGGTGGCAGGCCGCACGTGGCAACCACATTAGGTAGGTGGGTGCCGAGAAACGCCACGTGAAATCCGCACACGAAAAATCCTGCGCCGAGCAGCAGGAAGCTGCGATCCTCTAATGCATGTCGGATGGCGGCCCTCGTGCCCATCCGTGGCGCGGCTAGTGCTCCCGCGCTGGTTGCAATCGCGTTCGAATTTCCCTTCAATATCCAGGCAGCAGGCAGCGCCAGCAACACGATCAGCCCCAGCGTTTGCATCGATCCCATCCAGCCGAAAAGCGCGGTGAGCCCCACCGCCACCGGTGCCAGCACAAACTGCCCGAACGAGCCCCCCGCGTTGACGATGCCGGTGGCCATGCCGCGCTTTTCCGGCGGCAACAGGCGAGTCGTCGCCGCCATCAATACCGATGGTCCAGCCATGCCTGCGCCACCCGCCGCCAGCACACCGATTGAAAAGATCAGCCCGACTGTGCTCGTCATCATCGGCGTCAACACTGTGCCGAGCGCCACGAGAGAAACGCCGATCACCAGCACACGCCCCGCACCAATACGATCAGCGAACGCTCCGGCGAACGGCTGTGTCAGGCCCCACCATAACTGTCCAAATGCGAACGCAAGGCTGATCTCGCCGATGCCGAGCCCGGTCGATTTGTTCACATCTGCGAGGAAGAGCCCCATCGTTTGCCGTGTGCCCATCGTGACCGCAAAGGTTCCGGCGGCGGCGAGCAGTACCAGCCACATCGCGTGTTTTTTAATGACTTCGCTCATGCGGCGTCCTCGGTTTCAACGAACAATGCGTGGGTCATTCGGTTAATCAGATCTTGCCGCCCGACGGCTTCACTTAACTGGAGCTGGTCGCGCGTCCACAGCACTTGTGAAGCAACTAAGTCAGCTTCGCCACCCGCGACTGCAAGCGCTGCAAATCGATGCGCAAACGCTGAATATCGGACGCAAATTTTGAGACGTCATCGCGCTCGGCGACGAGTTCTGCCTCCGTGTGTAGGTAGCGCTTGCCTGCTTCGTGCAGACTGCTTTGAGCGTTATCGCCTAACGCCTTAAGCGCTCTAAAAAACCGCACGGCTTCATTGGCAAGAATCGGCCCGACGACGCGCTCGAGTTCTGCCTCCGCGGCGAGCGGTAGCGACGCAAAGGCTTTGGAAATATCCTGCAACAATGCAGCTTGACCGGAAATTTTCGCGCTGCGTAGAGCAGCCTCTTTACCCTGCGCAATGAGCGGCAGCGCGGTTAACGGAAACTCCACGCTCACCGTCAAATCTTTCTCCGACAGTGACGATGCACCGGCCTCAAACGCGCCGTCCGGGGTGATTTCTAACGTTGTTGAAAGTGGTGGCATGCGCACTTGTAGCGTCTCTCCAGCGTGCGCCGCGAGCAACTTTCGGGCAGCGTCGTCGTGCGAGAGTAAGCGGGAGAGGGCGCGGGCGATAAGACTTGAAGGCAGCATCCAGATATTTTCTCAGGTTATCGTCGGCGTAGCATTGGCAAACGCTGAGTGCGAGGCAAAGCGGTTCCATCTCCGTGGCAATAAAAAAAGCCGACACAAGGTCGGCCTTTTAGGAGCGCTCAGCGATCAGGCTTGCTGAATCCCCGCCACGAGCCAGCCTTTGCTGCCATCGACCGGTTTGATCAGGTTCCAGACTTCGCTGAATGCGGAGCCCATGACCATGCCGTCTTCGCGCATCTTGCCGGTGAATTCAACACTGGCCCAGTATTGACCGCGCTCTGTCTCGATGCCCATCAGGTTCGCCTGCAGCTCTTCAACGTGGGTCGCGTCCTTGTTGCCGCCAACGACGTCTTTGGCGATCTGGTTGTAGAACTCGTCGGTCGAGAAATCGCGCACTGCGTCAAGGTCACCCTTGTCGTTCGCGGCTTGCAGGCTCATGAACTGCTTTTTGGCCTGATCTTCAAAGCCTGACTTGTCGAACCCGGCTGGAATGCCGAAGCCACCCGCGAGGCCGGAGGCCATCACGGGCGCTGCTGCAACGGCCGCGCCGCTGGCGGCGGTTCCCGCATACTGCATCGGTTGCACGTCCGCCGTGCGGCTGTAGGGTGTTGCTGAATTGGTGCCCATACCGCCTGCGCCGCCGGCTGTGGCGGCAGCCTGCTTGTTCATCATCTTACGGCCAAAGTACACCGCCGCAGCAACGCCGAGCAGGGCAATCAGGATAAATCCCATGAAGCCGCCAGCGCCCATCTGCGAGAACAGATAACCGAGACCAAGGCCAGCGGCTATCCCCATGAGCGGCCCCGCCATCCGCGACATCATGCTGGGCTTTGCTGCTGCGGCAGCGCCAGCTGCACCGGCAGCGGGCGCAGCCATGGCAGCGTTTGCCGGCGCACTGGAAGGCGATACGCCGGACTTTGCGTCGGAGACGGAGCTGCGCTGTGCGCCGATGGATTTGCCACCGCCGAATTTTTTAGCGTCAACGGTCGTGGCGCAGAACGCGAGCGCAAGCGCCGCGATAGTGATACTGAGTGTTTTCAACATAGGTCTTGTCCTTTCAGAACAGGATCGGAAAAATAGAGTGCGATCACGGGCAAAACGCAACAGTCGCGGATGCCGAAGATTACACCGGGAAATGTAGCGGTGAAATCGCGATTTTCAATGGAAGAATCAACTAAAAGACTAGGTACTTTCCCGATAGTCGGGTGTCGCGGGGCTCGCTTTGAAAACTAAAAGCGGTATCCGCGATGCACGGCGACGATGCCGCCGGTCAAATTGAAGTATTCCACGCGCTTAAACCCTGCCGTTTCGAACATCGTTTTCAGCTCCGCTTGTGGCGGATGCATGCGGATGCTCTCGGCCAGATATTGATAGCTCGACGCGTCGCCCGCAATCTTCGCGCCAAGTTTGGGCAGAATGTTGAATGAATACCAGTCGTACGGGCCCTTCAGTAGCGCGTTTGGACGCGAAAACTCGAGCACTAGCGCCCGCCCGCCGACTTTAAGAACTCGGTGCATTTCGGCCAGCGCGCGGTCTTTGTGCGTGACGTTGCGCAGACCGAACGCGATGGTGACGGCATCAAAGCTTTTGTCCGCAAACGGCAGTGATTCGGCATTGCACTGCGTCGAAGGCGTGACGACGCCGTTGTCCAGCAGCGCATTGCGGCCCTCGGCCAGCATCGCCGAATTGATGTCGGTGTGCAGCACCAGCCCGGTGGGACCAACGATTGGCTGCATCAGGCGAATCAGGTCGCCCGTTCCGCTGGCGAGATCAAGCACACGCTCGCCCTTTCGCAGCTGTAATTGATCTACGGCGAAACGCTTCCAGATACGGTGCAGGCCGCCGGACATCGCGTCGTTCATGACATCATATTTCGACGCGACGGAATCGAACACGCCGCGAACTTTGCCCTGTTTTTCTTCTTCGGCCACCGTCTGGTAGCCGAAGTGAGTCTTGCCTTTGTCAGCGCTAGCTTGCTCAGTCACGTTGTGCTCCTGCTTTATCAAGGTGGGCCAGATATTCCTCCCAGAGACGATCCTTTTCGATGCACAACTTGTTTAAGTAGTCCCACGAAAAAATGCCGGAGTTATGTCCGTCGCTAAACGTCGGGCGGACGGCGTACATGCCGACAGGCTCAAGCTCGGTGACGTCGACATTTCGCTTTCCGACTTGCAGCACTTCCTGACCGGGTCCATGTCCGCGCACTTCGGCAGAGGGGGAATGCACGCGCAGGAATTCGAAGCTGAGTTCATGCATCTGCTCGCCATAGGCCAAAGCGAGGACGTGACGTTTGCGATCCAGTGTCAGTTCGGTGGGAATGGGTGTGTCGTGTTCGAGTCCGGGCATGTGGGCATCTCTAAAAAACATTTGTGGGGCGCATTGCGTCGTCGCGCGGTGCTCGCAATCCGCACGTACCAGGGCGTACGTTGCGGTTGCTGTGCTCCGGGCTCCTAACACTGCATCCCCAAAAAAAGATTTTTAGAGACGCCCACAGTCTACTGTTGGCGGCTAAATGCGCCGAACGCGTATTTTCGCAGGGTTCTTAAGCTTCGCTGGTCGGCCATGTTGCCAGCACCACGCCCGCCAGAGCGAATGCGAATGCGACGGCATGGGCGGCCGTGAAATTTTCACCCAAAAAAATCACTCCAACCATCGCAGATGTGATCGGCAGAAACACCGTGAAAATCCCTGCCTTGGACGCTGGAACTTTTTTGAGTCCGGTCATCCACAGCCACACCGTCCACATGCTCGCTGCGAGGGCGTAAAGCACTAAACCGCCCCATATTCCAAAGGATACCGCGTGAAAATCAAATGACAAGGCGGCCCAAATACCAAACGGTGTGACCAGCGCGAGGCCCCAGACATTGATCAGCGCGCTGATGCGTTTCGGCGAGACGTTGCCGGTTAATCGCTTGCCAATGACTACGTAGCTCGCCTCGCAGAAGACCGCGCCAATCAGCAGCAGCGTGCCGAGCGCGGAGGTTGAGGTATCAGACGCTTCACCTCGTGACAGCGCCAGTGCGGAAACGCCGGCAACGGCGAGCGCGATGGCGGCGATCATGCGCGCCGACATGCGCTCGTGCAGAAAAATTCGGGACAGCAATGCGACCGCAGCCGGAATGCCCGCCATGATGATTCCGGCCGAAATGGCCGTGGCGTGCTTCATGCCAAACAGCATACAAATTGAGAACAGAAAATTGCCGAGAAAGGATTCGAGGAAGAGCAGATTCTTTGTTCGCGCATCAAGCGGCGGTTCATTCACGCCGCGCTTTAGCCAGGTCGCCATCGCGACCGCCGCAATGCCAAAGCGCAGCCATGCCAGCAGAAAAACCGGGAACACCGCAACGAGTAATTTCGAGAAGCCAACGTAGGCGCCAACGATCATCATGGCGCTGGCAAGACACAAATAAGAGAGCATTGATGAATGCTACGTGGAGCAGAATTTACCTACAGCTTTGACCTAAAAGCACGACAGTGCAGGGGCTGAAGGTCGTTTATTCCAGAAGTCGATATACGCCGAAAACGCGCTTCAGCCCCGATGAAAACGTCTTTTTGCTTAAAAGCTGTAGCAGGGGCGCGAGTCCGAAAGTCGGCTCGCAGCTCTCAC
>JBDSYI010000156.1:0-7643 GCA_039925745.1 Casimicrobium sp.
CACCGCTTGTTTCTTGTTGCATGACATTTTCCTTGTGCGAGTAATTTAATGAAAATTTGTCTCTTGCGTCACGCAAGGTTCACCGGCTCGCCACGCCGGTTGAACGGCAACATGCCATCGAGACGACCCGCTTTGATCGAATCGACCATCTGCTGCAAAGGTGCCTGCGCATCAAGCGGTGTAGGCATCTTTCCGCCACGGCCTGACAACGCGGTCGTAAAAACAATAGCCCACGGTGGACCCGCCTCGGCCGCCTCGGCCACCAACACATCGAAGTGCTCGATCTCGTCAACTGCTTTGTCGACGCACATCAAAGGCGCCAGTTCGCCGCCTTCGCCGTTGGCAAATTGCTCACGCTGCTCGGCGTTTGCGGCAGAAGGCAATTCGGCCCCAGCAAAAACGAAAAGCAGGCGCTGCGGTTCAGGTTGGCTCTTCGCTGCACTGAGTAAATCGGAAAAACAGGTGATATTCATTGGTGCTTCAGACGTTCTCAGTTGCGGGCCGGTGGCGTGTTGTGGCCTGGAGGAAGATTTAATCGCCGTGAGCGTGCCACCTGATAAGGGCGGAACAGGTACATGACCGACGCAAAACCACTCCAAACGTGCACCAATCGGCTGAACGGGAACAGCAAGAAGATCGTCATGCCGAACACGATGTGGAACAGGTACGGCCAGGGCAACGCGGCTAGCACGGTGGCATCCACGGGTCGCAGCGTCACAATGCGTTGTGCCCAGTCGGCAAGAATGAGCATGACGCTACCGTCCGCGTGATGCCAGGAAAACGGCAACGTGATCAACCCAACCACCAACTGCACCCAGAGCACTACCAGGATCGCAATGTCGGTGGCGTGGCTAGTCAGGCGGATGCGTGGGTCAAAAACGCGGCGGTAAATTAGCATCGACAAACCAACAAAGCAGATTGAGCCTGCAATACCACCAGCTATCACGGCCAGCATCTGCTTGTTACCTGCGGTCATAAAAATTCCGTACACTGCGTGTGGTGTAAACAGACCGACCATGTGACCGAAGAACAAGAACAGGATGCCGAAGTGAAACAGGTTGCTTCCCCAGCGCAGCAACCCGGGGCTCAACATCTGCGACGAGTCGCTCTTCCATGTGTACTGGTCGCGATCAAAGCGAAGCAGGCTACCCAACAAAAACACCGTGAAACACACGTACGGGTACACCTGAAACAGAAAACCATAGACGCCATTCATAGCGCGACTCCTTGACCGTGAGTTGAACGAACAATCTGTATCGTTTGTGGCTGATTTGGACGGGCTTGACCCTGCGACGAACAACCGTCAAACGCGGCGGGTTCAGCCCAGGTCTCGTCAATCGGCTCTTCGTCGGGCACGTTGACGGCACGTGCTTTCTCTCCCGCCAGATCAAGCAAAGCGCCGAGTACACTGGCGTAACGACTGTTGCGCTTTTCGAGCGCGTTAAAGATCACATTCAGAATGTGTGAGGTCTCACCAAGAAACGCACGCGCCTCAGCCGCCGGTTGTGTAGACGCGTATTCGAGCGCCACCGGCAAGTGATCGGGCATCTCGCCTTCGGTAAGGTAGAGCCCTGCCTTTTCATAAGTCTGCGCGAGATCAATCATTGCAGGGCCGCGATCTCGTGAGTCGCCATGCACATGCTCAAAGAGCTGCAACGAAGTGCGGCGACCACTATCGAACAGCTGAACGTAGTCAGCCTCCGCATCGATTGTGGATTGACGCTCAATACTTGTGATGAAAGCGTCAAGTTCGGCGAGCCGCGCGGCGCTCAGAGCGCCTTCTTCGTTTAGCACCCCTCGCATATCCGAAAGATGTTCGCGAACGTCTGAATCCGGATAGCTCAGGAGTCGCGCCAGCACTCGCAGGGTGAGCGCCATCGCGGGTGGTTTTGGCGAAAACATTGCTAGACCTCCGCTCTGATCGGAATGGTGCGGCGCTTCTCGCTGCCGAAGAGACTCGTCGTACTTGTACCTTCAGAACAGCCATTACCAAACGTGAAGCCACAGCCACCGCGAACGTTGAATGTGTTCTCGGCGTACTCACGATGGGTCGTAGGAATCACGAAGCGATCTTCGTAGTTGGCAATCGCCATGACGTGATACATATCCTCGACCTCTGCCTGCGTGAGGCCGACCTGTTTGAGCACCTCGAGATTGGTGTGACCGTCAACGTGTTTACCACGCTGATACGCACGCATTGCGAGCATTCGCTCCAGCGCACGCTCCACTGGCATGGTGTCTCCCGCCGTCAAAAGGTTGGCGAGGTACTTCACCGGAATGCGCAACTGCTTCACGTCTGGAATCTGCCCGTTGCTGCTCACCTGACCTGCATTTGCGGCGGCAGTGATCGGCGAAAGGGGCGGTACATACCAAACCATCGGCAATGTGCGGTATTCAGGGTGAAGTGGCAATGCCACCTTCCAGTCGACTGCCATTTTGTAGACGGGACTCTTGCGTGCAGCCTCCATCCATTTGTCCGGAACACCGTCAAGACGCGCTTGTGCAATCACCTTCGGGTCGTTCGGATCGAGAAAGATATCGAGCTGTGCCTGGTACAGATCGCGGTCATGCTCAACGCTCGCCGCCTCTTGAATGCGGTCAGCGTCATAAAGCAATACACCGAGATAGCGTATGCGACCCACGCACGTTTCCGAACACACAGTCGGCTGACCGGCCTCAATGCGTGGATAACAGAAGATGCATTTTTCCGCTTTGCCACTCTTCCAGTTGTAGTAAATCTTTTTGTACGGGCAACCGCTGACGCACATGCGCCAGCCACGACACTTATCCTGGTCGATAAGAACGATGCCGTCTTCTTCGCGCTTGTAGATTGAGCCGGACGGACAGCTAGCCACACACGCCGGGTTTAGGCAGTGCTCGCACAAGCGTGGCAAATACATCATGAACGTGTTTTCGAACTCGCCGACCATCGCTTTCTGAGCGGCTTCGAAACCATCGAAATTCTTATCGGCGCTTCGTTTGCTGAATTCGCCGCCCAGCAACTCTTCCCAGTTCGGGCCCCAGACGATTTTGTCCATCTGTTTGCCGGTAATCAGACTGCGGGGCCGTGCCGTCGGGCTCGCCTTCATCTCGGGCGCGCTTTGCAAATGGTCGTAATCGAACGTGAACGGCTCGTAATAGTCATCAATCTCGGGCAGGTTTGGATTCGCGAAAATTTTCATGAGCAGCTTCCACTTGCCGCCCTGCCGTGGTTCGATGCTGCCATTGGCCTTACGAACCCAACCGCCGTTCCACTTGTCCTGGTTCTCCCATTCTTTCGGGTAGCCGATGCCGGGCTTGGTTTCGACGTTGTTGAACCAGGCGTACTCCATGCCGGGCCGACTCGTCCAGACGTTTTTGCAGGTCACGCTGCAGGTATGACAGCCGATGCATTTGTCGAGGTTAAGCACCATGCCGATTTGCGCGCGAACTTTCATGCGTTTTCTCCCTGAGCTTGCACCAGCTCAATACGTTCGGGTGCGACAGGTGTGTCGAGCCAGTCGATCTTGTTCATCTTTCGTACGACCACAAACTCGTCGCGATTGGTACCCACCGTGCCGTAGTAGTTGAACCCGTAGGAAAGCTGTGCGTAGCCACCGATCATGTGGGTCGGCTTCAGCACGATGCGCGTCACCGAGTTATGAATGCCGCCACGCACCCCTGTGATTTCCGCACCGGGTGTGTTGATGATCTTCTCCTGTGCGTGATACATCATCACCATGCCAGGATTCACGCGCTGACTCACCACGGCCCGCGCAGCGATAGCGCCGTTGATGTTGAACAATTCCACCCAGTCGTTGTCAACAATATTCGCCTTCTTCGCGTCGTCCTCGCTCAGCCAGATGATCGGTCCACCGCGACTTAGCGTGAGCATCATCAGGTTGTCGGTGTACGTACTGTGAATGCCCCATTTTTGATGTGGCGTGATGAAGTTGAGCAGGATTTCCGGGTTGCCATTGCTGCGCAGGTTGTGTATCCCACCGGTCGTTTTCAGGTCAACCGGGGGCCGATAGCTGCAGAAACCTTCGCCAAAAGCGATCATCCACGGGTGGTCCTGATAGAACTGCTGACGCCCCGTGAAGGTGCGCCATGGAATCAACTCGTGCACGTTTGTGTAGCCCGCGTTGTAGCTCACTGTCTCGCTCTCAATACCGCTCCACGTGGGTGCGCTGATAATTTTTCGCGGTTGCGCCTGAATGTCCCGAAAGCGAATTTTTTCGTCCTCCCGGTGCAGCGCCAAATGGACGTGATCGCGACCGGTCGCTTTGGACTGTGCTTCCCATGCCTTAACGGCGACGTGACCGTTCGTCTCCGGTGCCAGATGAAGCACAACTTCGCAGGCGTCAATGTCGCTATCAATTTTCGGCATACCCTTAGTCACACCCTCGTCCAGCACGAGCCCGTTAAGCTCGCCAAGTTGCTTGACCTCGGTTTGTGTATTCCACGCGATGCCTTTGCCGCCATTGCCGATTTTGTTCATCAATGGGCCGAGGGCGGTAAAGCGCTTGTAGACATTAGGGTAGTCGCGCTCGACGACAGCAATTTGAGGTGCTGTTTTTCCGGGAATCAAATCGCATTCGCCGCGCTTCCAGTCGGTCACCTCAAACGGCTGGCCGAGCTCACCCGGGCTATCGTGCATGAGCGGCGTCAGCACGACTTCTTTTTCCACACCCAGGTGTCCAACGCAGACTTCGCTGAGCTTTTTTGCAAAGCCCTTGTAGATCTCCCAGTCACTGCGACTCTGCCATGCCGGATCGACCGCAGTTGAGAGTGGATGGATGAAGGGATGCATATCGCTGGTGTTGAGATCGTTCTTCTCGTACCAAGTCGCGGTTGGAAGCACGATGTCCGAATACAAGCAAGTTGTGCTCATGCGGAAATCAAGCGTTACCAGCAGATCTAGTTTTCCTTCGGGTGCTTTGTCGTGCCAGACAACTTCAGAGGGCTTTGCGTCCTCTTTGCCCAGGTCTTTGCCTTGCACTCCGTTGCTGGTGCCCAGCAAGTGCTTCAGGAAATATTCATGCCCCTTACCCGACGAACCCAACAAATTGGAGCGCCAGATAAACATATTGCGCGGCCAGTTATTCGGATGATCTGGGTCTGTGCAACTCATTGCAACGGTGCCGTCCTTGAGCCCTTTGACTACATAGTCTTTTGGTTCCAATCCTGCGGCCTGCGCGTCCTTTACCAACTGCATCGGGTTGGTTTGCATTTGTGGCGCGGACGGTAGCCAGCCCATGCGCTCGGCACGTACGTTGTAGTCGATCATGCTGCCGCCGTACTTGCTCTTGTCTGCGAGCGGAGAGAGCACTTCGTCCATCCCTAATTTTTCGTAGCGCCACTGATCAGTGTGAGCATAGAAGAAGCTGGTGCTGTTCATCTGGCGAGGCGGACGAATCCAGTCGAGCGCAAACGCCAGAGGCAGCCAACCGGTCTGTGGACGAAGCTTTTCCTGACCGACGTAATGCGCCCAGCCTCCGCCAGATTGACCTATGCAGCCGCACATCATGAGCATGTTGATCACACCGCGATAGTTCATGTCACTGTGATACCAGTGATTCATCGCTGCACCGATGATGACCATCGACTTGCCATGCGTTTTATCAGCGTTTTGCGCAAACTCGCGGGCCACGGTGATGACTTGATCGCGCGGCACACCCGTGATTTTTTCCTGCCATGCGGGGGTATACGGTTGGTCGTCGTTGTAGTCCTTCGCCGCCGGTTCACCATCAAGGCCGCGTGCCACGCCGTAATTTGCAACTTGCAAGTCGAATACGGTGGCAACCAATGCATCACGCTTCTCGCCCTCATTTCCGAGCATGATGCGGCGAACGGGGACCGTCCGAACGGTGACATCACTACCAGCGTTATTTTGAAAGTGGCTGTGCTCAATACCGCCAAAATATGGAAAGCCCACTTTGGCATTTTCGACAGTGGTCTCGTCACTCTCCATCACCGACAATTGCAGTTTGACGTCACTGCCGTGGCGTGCTTCTTTCGATTCGAGATTCCACTGCCCTTGGTCGGCGCGGCCATCGGGGCCCCAGCGGAAGCCGATAGCGCCATGCGGCAGTACGACTTTGCCATCCTGATCGAACGCTACCGTTTTCCACTCGGGATTATTCGCTTGCCCTAACTTGCCATTGAAGTCGGATGCGCGCACGTAGCGATCCGGCACCATGACTGTCTCGCCTGATGGTAGCTTGTGCTCTTTGAGCATCACCAACATAGGAAGATCGGTATAGCGCCGCGCGTAATCGTCGAAATACGTTGAGCGATTGTCAATGTAGAACTCTTTGAGGATCACATGCCCCATCGCCATTGCCATCGCGGCATCGGTGCCCTGCTTGGGGTGCATCCACAAATCTGCGAGTTTCGCAACTTCTGAATAGTCAGGTGTCACCGCGACTGTCTTGGCACCTTTGTAACGAACTTCGGTGAAAAAGTGCGCGTCCGGTGTGCGCGTCTGCGGCACGTTGGAACCCCAGGCGATGATGAAGGTTGAGTTATACCAATCGGCCGATTCGGGTACGTCGGTCTGCTCGCCCCAGACCTGTGGGCTGGACGGCGGCAGATCGCAATACCAGTCGTAGAAACTCAGGCACACGCCGCCAATGAGACTCAGATAGCGCGAGCCTGCTGCATAACTCACCATCGACATCGCAGGGATCGGTGAAAATCCAACTACGCGATCAGCGCCATATTTTTTGATCGTGTACACATTCGCAGCGGCGATGATCTCGTTGACTTCGTCCCAACTTGAACGAACGAATCCGCCCAACCCGCGCACCTTTTGATAGTCGCTGCGAGTTGCATCGTTTTCAACAATGGCGGTCCATGCTGCGACTGGATCACCCGCAAGTCGTGCGGCACGCCACGACTTCAGCAGTCGTCCACGCACCATCGGAAATTTCACCCGATTGGCGCTGTACAGGTACCAAGAGTACGAAGCACCGCGTGCACAACCCCGTGGTTCGTGATTAGGCATGTCCCATCGCGTCCGTGGGTAGTCGGTCTGCTGCGTCTCCCACGTCACGATACCGCCTTTGACGTAAATCTTCCACGAGCAGGAGCCCGTGCAGTTCACGCCATGCGTCGAGCGCACGATCTTGTCGTGCGCCCACCGGTTGCGGTATGCGTCTTCCCACGTGCGATCTTCGCCGGTGGTCACACCATGCCCGTTCGCAAAGCTTTCGCGGGGTTGCGTAAAGTGGGTTAGTCGATCGAGAAAATGGCTCAATTGAGGCTCCTTAGTAATCGTTTGCCTGAGCGGCAGTCTACCTGTCGTGTATGAGTGAGCATAACCAGAATCATGGGTTTTTGATGTACGCATCCTTGCGCAAATAGAACCACCAGTTCAGCACCAAGCATAGGGCGTAGAACACTGCGAAACCGTACATAGCGGCCTGTGGCGTACCGGCCTTGATTTGCTCGCCGATGACAACCGGCGCGGCAAAGGCGCCATAGGCAGCTACTGCCGAGGTCCAACCCAACACTGGGCCTGCCTGCTGGCGATCAAAGATGTAGCCGATGCTGCGGAAGGTCGAGCCGTTGCCAATACCTGTCGCGGCAAAGAGCACCATGAACAGCGCCAAAAATTGGAAAAAGTATTGCTCGGGTGTGGCCGAGTGATAGGCCAACAT
>JBDSYI010000157.1:0-22397 GCA_039925745.1 Casimicrobium sp.
GTCACGATTCGCTACGTCGATGAAAAAGAAGGCCGCACGCTAAATCGTGATTTTCGCGGCAAAGATTACGCCACCAATGTGTTGACGTTTGTGCATGAATCGTCACCGTTCCAGCCGAAAGCGGCGCGAAATTATTCAGCCGACATCGTGGTCTGCGCCCCCGTTATCGCCCGAGAGGCTCGTGAGCAGAAGAAGTCCGTGGCCGCTCATCACGGCCACATGGTGCTGCATGGCATGTTGCACGCTCAAGGCTTTGATCACGAGACCGAATCTGAGGCGGCGGCGATGGAGGCCATCGAGATTTCACTGCTGCGGCGATTTCGTATAAAAAACCCCTATGAAATTGAATGAAGTGCGATCATCAACTTTTATCGCAAAGCACCATTTCACAGGGGCTGGCGATTAATAATATAGAAAGTCGATTTATCACTAATTTGCAACCTAGCCCCGGTGTGTACGGCGTTTCAAGAAAAAGCTGTATGTTCTCAGCAACGCTCAACGCCCGTTTATGAGCGAAGCTGAGCCGCGCCCGAAACCGTCGCTTTTTGAGCGCTTGTCGACCATGCTCTCCGGCGCGCCGGAGGATCGCGAAGATCTGCTCGACATGCTGCGCGACGCGCATGAGCGCAAATTGCTTGATGCCGATGCGCTATCTATTTTCGAAGGCGCGCTCGAAGTCGCCGAGATGACGGTGTCGGACGTCATGGTGCCGCGCTCGCAAATGGACGTGATCGAACTCGACGACGAACCCGCCGCCATCATCACCGAAATGGTCGAGACGCGGCACTCGCGCTACCCGGTCATTGGGGCTGATCGTGACGAAGTGGTGGGCGTGTTGCTCGCAAAAGATTTGCTCGCTTATCTGGTCAACGCCGAAGCGTTCTCCCTCAAGGCGGTATTGCGGGCACCGGTGTTCGTGCCCGAAACGAAGCGCCTGAACGTGCTGTTGCGTGAGTTCCGCTCGCAACGAAATCACATGGCGATTGTGATCGATGAGCACGGCTCCGTCGCGGGCCTCGTCACCATCGAGGACGTGCTCGAACAAATCGTTGGCGAGATCATCGACGAATACGACTACGACGAAGAAGCGGACAACATCATCGCCGAGACCGCGACCAAATGGCGCGTCAAGGCGTCCACCGAAATCGATGCCTTCAATGAAAAATTTGGCACCGAATTCAGCGATCATGATTCCGGTACGGTCGGCGGACTGCTGACACAAGAATTTGCGCGTGTCCCGCATCGCGGCGAATCGGTAGTGCTCGGCGGTCTCAAATTTACCGTGCTGCGTGCCGACGGACGACGCGTCTGGCTGTTGACGGTAGAACGCGCTTGATCGCCCGCTTCTGGGGGCCCGTAGCTGCTGCGATGATCGGGGCGCTAACGGCTTGGCTGAGCTTTGCGCCCAACGGCTGGTGGTGGTTTCCGTTCATCGGATTTGCCGTACTCGCGGCATTACTCGACCGTGCGCCGTCGGTCAAGCGCGGGGCGCTCATTGGATTTTTGTTTGGCCTCGCCTACTTCGTCGCGGGGGTTTCATGGGTGCGCATCAGTCTCAATGAGTATGGCGGCATGCCCTTGCCGATGGCGTGGCTGGCGGCGATTTTGTTTTGTGCTTTTCTCGCGCTGTATCCGATGCTCGCGGGCGCTTTTACTGCTTGGGCGAAACCTAAACATCCCTTGTTTTTCGGTTTTGTATTCGCCTCAGCGTGGACGTTCGCCGAGTATTTGCGGGCCCATCTGTTGACAGGGTTTGAGTGGTTGAGCGTAGGGGTTTCGCAAGCGCCACTGGGCTTGATGAAAGGTATCGCCCCATTGTTTGGGACGTTTGGCGTCAGCTTTGCCGTCCTGCTTTTCGCCGCAGTGCTAACGCGGATCGTGCCGTGGATTTTTAAGCCGGACGGCTCGACTCGACATGGAATATTTTGGCGATTTTTTCGCCTGGATTTGCGCTCTGAGCTCGCGTTGGCCGGGTTGGTTGCCGTCGTAGCGATTGGGTACTCCATTAGCGATCTCTCATTTAGCGATGCCACCGGCAAACCACTCAGAGTCTCGCTACTGCAGGGCAACGTCGCGCAGTCCATGAAATGGGAGCCCGAAAAATTCGCCGATACGCTGACTCTCTACGAACGCCTGATCGAGCGCGCTAAGGGTGAGCTGATCATCCTGCCGGAGACAGCCTTTCCTGCGCCGCTGTCGCGCATTCCGCCGGAATACATCGCGCGACTCGAAGCTACGGCGAAAGCCAAAAACGCGAACCTCGTGATCGGTGTGCCGGTGCAGGACCAAGGTAAGTTCTATAACGGTGCCATCTCGCTCGGTGTCGATCGGACGCAGCAATATCGCAAGGCTCACCTCGTACCGTTCGGCGAATACATGCCTTTGCGTGGATTATTGGGCTGGTTCTACGCGAATCTCACGATTCCCATGAGCGATTTTTCGAGTGGTGACGCATTGCAACCTCTGATGCAACTCAGCAGCCAGACGCTCGGCATTTCGATTTGTTATGAAGATGCGTTTGGCCGCGATGTTTACCGCACATTGCCCGACGCCACGCTGCTCGTGAACATCAGCAATGATGCATGGTTCGGCAAGAGCGCAGCGTCCGAACAACATCTGCAGCTCTCGCAAATGCGCGCCATCGAATTCGCGCGTCCGATGCTGCGCGCGAACAACACGGGCATCACCGCCGTGATCGACGAGAAAGGCCGCGTCACGCAACGTCTTGAGCCGTTCACCGAAGGCATTCTCGAAACAACGATTCAGGGCCGCAAGGGCTACACGCCCTATCTGGCGTGGGGCGATTTGCCGATCTTGTTGATCTGCGTCGCCGGTATTGGCATCGGACTCGGGCAGCGCTTACGACGCGGAAGTTAGCTTGAGCGCGAGTCGCGTCGCCTTTGTTCATCGGAATGTGGGCCTTGATCTACTGCGGGCGCTGGCGATTTGTCTGACTTGCGCGATGCATTTTGTGTGGGCCACCGGTGCCTGGCAATATCAACGTGATTTTGAGCTGCATCCCGTATCCGATGCCAGGTCGTGGCACGAGGGCCTTTGGATGTGGCTTTATCACTCGCAACACGGCGTGTATCTGTTCTTTGTGTTGAGTGGTTATTTGCTGTCAAAGCGTTGGTTGGTCGCGCAAAACGCACAGTTGCGTCCGTACCTGACGGATCGTGCCTTACGGACGCTGCCGGGGGTGTGGCTGGCGCTGCTCGCGGCATTGGCAATGCTGTATCTGGACCATCACTTGCCCGAGCACCCGGTGCTACGTTGGCTTGAGAACGCGTTTTTCTTGAACTGGTTTCGAGGCGATGACCTGCACCATCTGTTGATCGTGACCTGGTCGCTGCAGGCCGAGTGGCTGTTTTATTTATCGCTTCCCATCGTTGCCTGGTTGGCACGAACGCTCGGTAACACGCCGCAACAGCGTTTATTCGCGGTGCTGGCATATGGGATTTTGGCGATGGTCTTGCTCAAAGCCACCAGCGTTCGCGGCGCAGCATACGCACTCTTTTTCACGACAGGCGCTGCTTGCGCACTTAAGCAAAATGACTGGCGCACGGTGGTTCAAAAGACTCCGTGGTGGCTCGTCATCGGTATGTATGCAGGCGTCAATTTTGTCTACGCATGGACGACCGCGACCGCTGCGCGCCTTCAGGCAGGCGGCTTTGGGCCTTTCGAATGGCACGCGATCGCATTCGCGATTGTCTCTGGAATGCTGTTGCTTAAATCGGCAGAGCATGTGTATGGTGACACCCTGTTGGTGCGCACGGGCCGCTATATCGGCCGCATTTCCTATTCAATTTACCTTTGGCATTTGCTGATTTTGATCGCGTTTGGGCAGTTTCTCGGTCTTCCGGCGCGACTGGAAGCGCTACCAACGCCTGTTGCCATCGCGATCTATCTTTCGGCACTGATTGCTGCGACCTGGCTGATCTCCGTCGCGTCGTTTTATCTGGTCGAGAAGCCTTATTTTTCGCGCCGCCGCGCTGACAAACAATAAAATAGGTTCACCCTGTCTTTTGTTGCCGTGCACACTCGTTGTGAACAGGTAAGCGCGTATCTCACGACCTCCATGATTACCTTTCAAGAAGCCATACTCCGCCTGCAATCCTATTGGAATGATCAGGGTTGCGCCCTCATTCAGCCCTACGACATGGAGGTTGGCGCTGGCACTTCACACACTGCAACTTTCTTGCGCGCCCTGGGCCCCGAGCCATGGCGTGCAGCATATGTGCAACCATCGCGCCGCCCGAAAGATGGCCGCTACGGAGAGAACCCGAACCGCTTGCAACACTACTACCAGTATCAAGTAGTGCTCAAACCGTCACCACCGAACATTCTTGAGCTGTATCTCGGCTCGCTCACGGCGCTTGGTTTTAATCTTCAGGAAAATGATGTCCGCTTCGTCGAAGACGATTGGGAGAACCCAACGCTCGGCGCCTGGGGCCTCGGCTGGGAAGTATGGATGAATGGCATGGAGGTGACGCAGTTCACCTACTTCCAGCAAGTCGGTGGCCTGCCGTGCAAACCGATCACGGGTGAAATCACGTTTGGACTTGAGCGTTTGATCATGTATTTGCAGGGCGTTGACAACGTCTACGACCTGGTCTGGACGCAATGGGAAGAGGCTGGCGAAACGCGCACGCTCTACTACCGCGACGTTTTTCATCAGAACGAGGTTGAGCAGTCGACTTACAACTTTGAGTACAGCGATGCGGACGCACTGTTCCGACACTTCAATGACTACGAAGTTGAGGCTAAATTGCTGATGGAGAAGCAGCTTGCGTTACCCGCTTATGAGCAGGTTCTTAAGGCTGCGCACACGTTTAATCTGCTCGATGCGCGCGGCGCGATCAGCGTGACCGAGCGCGCCGCCTATATTGGGCGCATTCGTAATCTGGCGCGTTCGGTGGCGCAGAGTTATTTTGAGAGTCGGGAACGGTTGGGGTTTCCGATGCTGCGCAAGGCGGTTGTTGCCGAAAAGGTCGCAGCATGAGCACGAAGCCACTGTTGATCGAACTCCTCACGGAAGAGTTGCCA
Source organism: Casimicrobium sp. (assembly GCA_039925745.1). GTDB lineage: Bacteria > Pseudomonadota > Gammaproteobacteria > Burkholderiales > Casimicrobiaceae > Casimicrobium. Next base: position 5,047 of record JBDSYI010000157.1, read on the forward strand.
CCCAAAGCGTTGAAGAAATTGGGCGATGCATTTGCCTCCGGTATCGAAGCGAGTTTGCGTGCGGATGGATTGCTGGTTGACGGCGCAAGCGCCATGTCGTTTGCGACGCCCCGGCGACTGGGTGTAAGAATTGATGCGGTTCTGAGCGAAGCGCCAGCAAAAGACATCAAAGAAAAATTGATGCCATTGGCGGTCGCCAAGGACCTGACCGGAGCCGCATCGATCGCGCTTAAAAAGAAATTGACCGCACTTGGCCGCGAAGGGTTGGCAGCGAACTTTCCAGACGCCTCTGATGGTTCGGATCGATTGGTGGTTGAGAGTGACGGCAAAGCGGAGTATGTTTTTCTGGTAGCGCTAGCTGCGGGAACCAGATTATCTGCTTGCGTTCAGAACGCTATCGACGCGACACTGGCAAAGCTTCCGATTCCAAAAGTCATGACGTATCAGCTCGCTGATGGTCAGACCGATGTGAGCTTTGTGCGTCCGGCGCATGGTCTAGTGGTTTTGCATGGCGATGACGTTATCGCGGCAACAACGCTCGGGCTTGAGTCCGGACGTGTCGCCCATGGCCATCGCTTTCAGGGGGCGAACAACATTGAACTTGATACCGCTTCGCGCTACGAGGAATTGCTGCGTCAGTACGGGAAAGTCGAACCTGTCTTTGCCAAGCGTCGCAGCATGATCCTGTCGCAGCTCGAAGCAAAGGCGGCGACGCTTGGTGCGACGCTTGGCAGCGCTGAGAGTTATGCAGATTTGCTCGACGAAGTGAATTCGCTCGTTGAATGGCCGACGGTCTACGTTTGTCAGTTTGAGCCCGAATTCCTGGCTGTGCCGCAGGAATGTCTCATTCTCACGATGAAGACGAACCAGAAATACTTCCCGCTCTTTGACAGCACGGGCAAGCTCAAAAATGAGTTCCTGATCGTGTCCAACATGGAGTTGGCTGATCCGAAGAAAATCGTCGAAGGTAACGAGCGCGTTGTTCGCCCACGTCTCGCCGACGCGCGATTTTTTTTCGACACGGACAAAAAGACGAAGCTTGAATCGAGAATCCCCGAATTGGCGAAGGTCGTCTATCACAACAAACTGGGAACGCAGGGCGAGCGCGTCGCTCGCGTCGCCAAGCTTGGGGGGGAAATCGCTGTATTGATTGGCGCTGACAAAGCGCGCTCTGAACGAGCGGCGAGTCTTGCCAAGGCGGACCTGCTCACGCTGATGGTTGGCGAATTTCCTGAGTTGCAAGGCACGATGGGCCGCTACTACGCGTTGCATGACGGCGAACCCGCCGACGTTGCAGCGGCTTGTGCTGAGCACTATCAACCGCGCTTTGCGGGCGATGCATTGCCTTCGCCAGGCGTGCCGACGGCCGTTGCGCTTGCTGACAAACTGGAAACGCTGGCGGGCATGTTTGCCATTGGCCAGAACCCGTCCGGCGATAAAGATCCGTTTGCGCTACGACGCCACGCCCTCGGCGTGATTCGAATTTTGATTGAGCAGAAGCTAGCCGTTGCACTACCCGCGCTTTTAGCGAAGGCAGTCGCTGCCATTGGCGACAAAGTCACCAACGCCAATGCCGTTGCCGAACTCTCAACGTTTGTCTACGAGCGCTTGCGTGGTTACCTGAAAGAATCAGGCGCGACTACAAACGAAGTTGAATCGATCATCGCCGACTCGCCAGACAATCTCGCAACTTTGCCCGCCCAGCTTGCCGCGGTGCAAGCCTTCGCGTCCCTGCCTGAAGCCGCAAGCCTCAACGCCGCGAACAAGCGCGTAGCAAACATCCTGCGAAAAGCGAATGAAAGCGGCGAGGCGATTACTGCGAACGGCGCCGCCCAGGAGCCCGCTGAGCAATCGCTTCGCGCCGCGCTTGAGGCGGTGACGCCAACGGCAAACGCACTGTTCGCCAAGGGCGATTTCACAGGTTACTTGAAATCGTTCGCTGCACTCAAAGCCCCTGTCGATGAGTTCTTCGACAAAGTCATGGTGATGGCGGAGGATAAAGCGGTGCGGGCGAATCGCCTTGCGTTGCTTCGAGATCTGCGCCATGCGATGAATAAAGTCGCCGATCTATCCAGGTTAGCGGCTTAGCCGAAGGACAGTCTTGAAACTCGTCATCCTCGACCGCGACGGCACGATCAACTTCGACAGTGATCGTTTCATCAAAACGCCGGACGAATGGCGTCCGCTTCCGGGCGCACTGGAGGCAATCGCGCGGCTGAATGGTGCGGGCTATCACGTTGCTGTGGCGACCAATCAGAGTGGAATCGAGCGGGGCCTGCTTGACATGGATGCGCTTAATGCAATTCACGCGAAAATGCTCAAAGCGGTGCAGCAAGCGGGGGGGCACATTGACGTGATCTATTACTGTCCACATTCAGGTGACGCGGATTGCCGTTGCCGGAAGCCGTCGCCCGGAATGTTTTTAGACATTGGGCAGCGCCTAAACGTTTCCATGGCGGGCGTTCCATGCATCGGGGATGGCTTGCGGGACTTGCAAGCTGCAGAGGCGGCTGGCGGCAGGCCGATGCTCGTGCTCACGGGCAAAGGAGCGACCACTCTGGCAAGTGGCGGATTGCCGAAAGCCACGCAGACATTTGCCGATTTATCTGCCGCAGTGGACGCTATTCTTGATACTGCCTGAATCTGGACTGAACTGATCATGCAATCCATCCGCAACATTACCTACGTTCTGCTGCAACTTCTGCTGACGCCGGTTTTCGCGTTCATCATTTGTGCGTCATTCTGGGCTCCGCCGAAGGTTCGCAACGAGCTTTGTGCCTGGTACACACGACTTTTTGTGTGGTTGGCGAAACATCTCTGCCGCATCAACTACGTTGTTAAGGGTTGGGAAAACGTACCAAAAACGCCGTTTATCGTGCTCTCGAAGCATTCGTCGACGTGGGAAACGTTGATGCTCGAAAGCGTGTTCACACCGGGCAGTTTCGTTGCCAAGAAGGAGCTGCTCTGGGTGCCATTCTTTGGCTGGGGATTCGCGTGTTCGTCTCCGATCACTATTGATCGCAAAGCGGGGGCGAAGTCTATGGACAAGATGATCGAACAGGGCAAGGAGCGGCTTAACAAACGCGGCTTTACCATCATCATTTTCCCGGAAGGCACGCGTATTCCTGCCGGTACCAAGGGGCGCTACAAAACGGGTGGCGCGCGGCTGGCGATTGGCTGCAATGTTCCAGTGTTGCCTATTGCGCACAATGCAGGCTACTGCTGGCCGCGTCATCCGTGGAGAAAATATCCCGGCACGATCACGATGTCGGTGCTGCCGCCGATTGATCCTGCCGGGCGCTCGCTCAACGAGTTAAACGAGCTGGTTGAGCGTGTGATTGAAGACGAAGTGGCGCGATTGGGCGATCCTCGCACTGACACGAGCAGAAGCGCCTGATCGGGTAGCCGTGGGTTTCTGGACAGCACTATTCGCACCACCTGCCGCGCCGACACAACGTCCGCGTGCGGATGGGGGTGCAACCGGGACAGTCGAAGATAAGCCGCGACGCAGCTCCACCGGGCTTGATTACCGGCTAGAGCGCGCACGACGGAAATCCATTGGGCTGATCATCACGACCGACGGATTGGTGATTCGCGCGCCGAAGTGGACACCACTTTACGAGATTGACGCCGCGATTACCGAACGCCACGCCTGGATATTGGCTGCGTTGGCGCGACAGACTGCCCGGCGGTCACAACTGGCGGCTTACCGCGACGGAGGACATGTCCTCTTTCGCGGAAACAAACTCAAGGTCGAGGTGCGCCAGGGGTTGTTTGATTCGATTGATTTGACCGAACAGCACTGCACCGTCACGACGATTGACGGTGCGTTTAATGCGTACGCGTTCGACGAGGAACTAAAGCGGATCGCCCGATTGGAATTGCCCGAAATCGCACGCAACATGGCGACGGACGCGGGCTTGCCTCTGGCCTCAGTGACGCTGAGCAGCGCTCGCACCATGTGGGGCAGTTGCACATCCACGGGTCGGGTGCGACTGAATTTTCGGTTGCTGCAACTTGCACCAGAGCTGATGCGGCACGTCGTCGCTCATGAGTTGGCGCATCTCGTGGAGTTCAATCATTCCAGGCGGTTCTGGGCCATCGTGGAAGGGCTGGACCCCAACACCAAGGCGCACAAGCGGGCGATCAAGGCATACGCCGTGCTGCTGGAGCTCTAGTTAAACGAGACGCGCTGTCCGGTCTGTTCAAACACCACGCGCGAGATCGCATCCGAAAGCGGCTCGCCGCTGCGCGTGTCCAGCCAAACGCCATCAGTCCATCGAAAGTGATAACCGCCGCTCTTAGCTGCAACCCAGATCTCCTGCGTCGGTGCGTGGCGATTGATGATTATTTTTGATTGATTGATACAGGTAATCTCGAGCACGCCCTGATTGAGTTCGACGTCGTCCGCAGCCTCGGATTCGTCAATCGTCTCGACGATTTGCCCGAAGAGCGTGTCGACTGTTTCATTGAATTCGGTGGCAGAAATCATTTGCTATTATCGGATTGAACTTATCAATTAGGAAGTCTATGCGCACACGCACCGCCGCCGCACTGGTTCTTGCTATCGTGTTGTTAGCCGTTGGGCTTTCCGGGTGCGGTCAAAAGGGACCGCTGGTGCCGCCGAAGGCAAGCCTTCTTTCTACGAACACGACCACTAGCTAACCACAGAGACGTCATGCTGACCCCACACTTAACCCGCCACGCTGACGGTGAACTTGTCTACGAAGGTGTTCGCCTCGCCGACATCGCTCGCCAGTTCGGAACGCCTACCTACGTTTATTCTCGCGCCACGATTGTCGAGAATTTTCGCGCATACCAGACTGCATTCGCCGCGTCGAAACCGCTCATCTGTTACGCAGTCAAGGCGAACTCGACGCTCAGCGTGTTGGCGCTTCTGGCCTCTGAAGGCGCAGGCTTCGATATTGTTTCCGGGGGCGAATTGCAGCGCGTGATCGCTGCCGGTGGCGACGCCAGTAAGGTCATTTTCTCTGGTGTGGCAAAGCGCAGCGAAGAAATTGCGCTGGCGCTTTCGCACAATATTCACTGCTTCAATATTGAATCTGAGGCCGAGCTGCATCGCATCAACGAGGTCGCAATCGCTGTCGGAAAGCGCGCGCGAATCACATTCCGCATCAATCCCGACGTCGATGCGAAGACGCATCCGTACATTTCTACCGGCCTTAAGTCGAACAAATTTGGCGTCGCGCACCTTGATGCAGTTCGGCTTTATACGTTGGCTGCGGGCATGCGTGGCATCGAAGTGCACGGCATTGAGTGTCACATCGGTTCGCAGATCACAGAGTTGTCCCCGTACGTTGATGCGCTGCGTCGATTGTTGTCGCTTGTCGACGACTTGTCGGCGCGTGGAATTCATCTGCAACACATCGACATTGGCGGCGGACGCGGCATTACTTATCAGGATGAAGTGATGGTTTCGATGAGCGATTTTGCGCAGGCGGTTGAGCGCGAAATCGCGGGTCATCATCTTGATCTTTTGTTGGAGCCCGGTCGCTCCATCGTCGGCGATGCGGGGTTGCTTTTGACGCGGGTTGAATACCTCAAACCCGGCGAGACAAAAAACTTTGCGCTCGTTGACGCCGGGATGAACGATCTCATTCGACCCACCCTGTATGGCATGTATCACGCTGTCGCAGCGGTGCTCGAGCGCGATGGTGTGCCGACAATTTACGACGTCGTCGGCCCAGTGTGTGAGAGCGCAGACTGGCTTGCACGGGAGCGTGCGCTCGTGTTGCAGCAGGGTGACCTGCTTGCAGTTTTGTGCGCCGGTGCCTACGGAATGACGATGGCGTCGAACTACAACACGCGCGCACGTCCATGCGAAGTGATGGTGGATCGCGATGAGGCGCATCTCATTCGTGAGCGTGAACGCTTCGAAGATTTGATCGCACATGAGCGCATCATCGTGTGATTTTTTCATGCGAGTGCCCCTGCTTTTTTAGTCGCGAATGTTCGTGCGATGCACGCAATCACATCGCAAAATTTGTGCAACAAAACAACACAGCGATTCGTGCGCGTGAATGCGCGCGCGCGTAGTCTTGTTCACGAAAAAAATCAAGCTAGAATTCGCGCATCAGGTAAAAATGTTGTAAACAAGTTCGTGTGCCTTGAACGTTTGCAACGGTGCCTGACACTGAGGTGTTTTGTGTTGTAGCGCTGATAGTTTTTGATGTCGTTTTTCGTTGAAGACCATGCGCGAGATGACGCAAATGATCGCCTCAAGTGATGTTTGAAAACTGTGAGAATCAACCTTAGGAGACCACTATGAGCGACATGATGACGATGGCGGCCCCGGCTGCAGCTGCAGCCCCCGCCAAGAAAAAAACTGCTGCTAAAAAACCTGCAGCAAAGAAACCAGCGGCCAAGAAACCAGCCGCCAAAAAGGCAGCAGCCAAAAAGCCAGCCGCAAAAAAAGCAGCAGCCAAAAAGCCCGCCGCTAAAAAAGCAGCAGCCAAAAAGCCAGCCGCCAAAAAAGCAGCAGCCAAAAAGCCAGCCGCTAAAAAAGCAGCAGCCAAAAAGCCAGCCGCTAAAAAAGCAGCAGCCAAAAAGCCAGCCGCTAAAAAGCCAGCCGCTAAAAAGCCAGCAGCCAAAAAGCCAGCCGCCAAAAAAGCAGCAGCCAAAAAGCCAGCCGCTAAAAAGCCAGCAGCGAAGAAGAAATAGTCTCCTTACAGAGATTACTTTCTCCTACTTAAACGGCGCGGTAACGCGCCGTTTTCATTGGTGCTTAGCGACGTGCGGGTCGCAATGGGAGATTGAAAAATGGCTACTTACACAATTGAAGCGCCTGGCAAATCCTCATCCAAAGGCGCCGGCCCCAAGGGAGCGCGTAAATCCGGTCACGGCAAGTCGCATCCAATGCCGTTGATCGCCACTCCGGCTCCACCGCTTGCTATCGCTGCCAGCAAGCCGCGAAACCCTATCGCGGTCGATGCGTTGCTTAAAAAGTCTGGTCCGCACGATGACAAACGTCGTGCACAGAAAATCCACTCGCAGGAGCAACTGCGGAGCGGATTGGATGAAGTGCGACGACGGCAAGCCGACGACTGAGGATTGCTGCTGGGCGCGGCAGCGTTATGGACGGCACACGACGCAATCGTTTGTCGACGTTGTTTGGTGGACGTGCAACGCCAATAAGCGTTACATGGCTCGCCTATGGTCGGCTACAAGTCAGCAGGTTATTTAAATTTACCTTGTGCCAGTACTGTGTGAGAGCTTCCGTGCATTTCGCATTAACGCTTTCGCTTGACGACTTTTTTCGACGCCACTACGCCACGCTTCTTCGTGGGAGTAATCTGGCGTACGGCGGCTTTGGCCATTTTGCCGCCGCGTCTGACCTGTACCACGCGTCCGCCTTTGGCGCTGGCAATGTGGCGCACGGGGGCCGGACCAGAAACGTACAGCGTCTGACCTGCGCGGGCAGTTTGTTTGCTCATGCGATTCCATTGTGCAAGCGTCGCCGGTTTGACACCGTAACGTTTGGCGATACCAGCGAAGGTGTCGCCGCGGCGCACCGTGTGTACGCGCGGAGGAACATACTCTGGAAACTTGGTGAACACCGCGTTCTGGATGCTGCCGAGCGCATCTTCTGACGGGCCGTCTGTAGGTACCAACAAGTGATAACCGGCTGGTAGCGTTGACGCAACCGAACGGATGCCGTTGACTGATTTCAGCGCGGTAACGCTGGTGCCAAAGCGTTGGGCCAGCGCTTCAATTCGATCGCCTACGCGCGTGCGGTAGGCCATCCATGACACTCGCGGTTTTTCGCTGGTCTCGAGTTGGGCTAAAAAGGAGTCGGCCTTAGTTGCGGGCAGTAACACCTGATATTCACTGCTGCCGCCGATGACTGGGCGATTGTGTGCGGGATTGAGCGCGACGAAGTCCGCTTCTGTCATCTCGGCTAGCTGTGCCGCGCGCTTCAAATCAATCGGATTGGCGAGCGTGATCGTTTTGAAATAAGGTTCGTTCGGAATTGTGGCAATCGTGATGCCGAACGCGGCGGGATTGCGGATGATGTTCTTGACGGCCTGCAGCTTGGGCAAATAGTTGCGCGTTTCGGCGGGCATGTCGAGTGACAGGTAAGAGCCGTCCAGGTTGCGCGCTTTTGCCTTTTGCACCGCTCGGCCCACCGAGCCTTCGCCCCAGTTGTACGAGGCGAGCGCAAGCTGCCAATCGCCAAACATGCCATTCAAATTGGAAAGATAGTCGAGCGCACCGTTGGTCGCTTTTACGATGTCGCGTCTCGAGTCTGACCACCAGTCCTGCTTCATGCCGTAGCTGGTGCCAGTCGATGGAATGAACTGCCAGATGCCGGACGCCTTCGCACTCGAATTTGCGATCGGGTTGAACGCACTTTCAATCATCGGCAAGAGCGCGATCTCAAGTGGCATACCGCGACGCTCAAGTTCGGTGACGATGTAGAACATGTATTTGCCCGATCGATCAACGATGCGCGCCATGTATTCAGGGCGATCTGAATAAAACTTTTCCCACTTCGCCACCAGTGGATCATCGAGATCAGGCATGGCGTAACCGGCACGAATACGATCCCACAAATCGCTAGGCGGCAGTTCGGCGATTGGGTCGCCGACCACGCCAATCAATGGCGTTTCTTTTGTCAATTCGGCCGATTGCATGGTCTGCGCGGGAGGCAGGACAGGCGCCGTGACGCTGGCGTTGATCGCTGTCGTTGGTGTGGGGGCGGGTCCGGTCGTTCGTAAAGTAGGGGTAACCGTTGCTGCGGTTGCAGTCGTGACCGGCGTCGCTACGGCGACTGGAACGACCGGAGCCAGTGCCGCTGAAGGAGTCGTCGTAACAATAGATTGCGCCGATACGACGGCCGCACGTGCTGGCATGGCGTAAGCACTCAAGGCTGGCACGGTGGTTTGCCTGGCAGTATTGCTGGTCGGTTGTGCCGCTGCGGTGCCGCTGAGTGCGCCGGCTGTGAGGACGGAGGCAATGCCTGCAGTATCCGATGAAACTTGTGCGGACGTACTGCCGATCATGACCGCGCTGCACAGCACCGCCATCACCGTCGATGACGTCATATGTTGAATGGGGAAATGCCTGAGTGCTGCGGGGGCGCCGCGCGGACTAGCAAGAGCGGAAAGAGTAGAACGGCGAAGTAGTGCGAAATGGTTGTGTATGCGTTGCACGCTTCATCCTAAACAAAAAAATGGGGTCAGTCAGTTGATCAACGAGTCAAATTGATGCATCAATCGGACGCTGAAGAACTAACTAAAAAAGCTCGCGCGATGCTACTCATTTTGCGAGCCAAGGTCAACAAATATGTCGCAAACGGCACCATCAGCGAAAGTCGTTTTTCCACTGCCGCAACACCGAAAACACATCCGTTGCGGTCGATAAATCAGCGGGTTGAGTGTTCGCTTGTCGACATGCGGTTTGTATCAACGCAGGTTCAGCGCAACGTAAAAACGGGTTGGTCGCACGTTCAAGCGCAATGTTCGACGGTAACGTTGGAACGCCGAGCGAACGCCGTTCTTGTTCAATATAGCTGCGCTCGATGAGCGCGCTGTTGTCACTGTCCACGGCAAGCGCGAAGCGCAGATTCGACAACGTGTACTCGTGCGTGCAAAACACGCGCGTCTTGTCCGGTAGTGCCGCCAGTCGCATGAGCGACGTGTGTAACTGATGCGCTGTGCCCTCAAACATACGGCCACAACCTGCTGCAAACAATGTGTCGCCGCAAAATAAGATGTCGCCGCTCACGTACGCGATGTGACCGCTCGTGTGCCCCGGCACTTCCATCACGCGAAACGGTTCGTCAATCAATTCCGGCAGAGCGACCTGATCGTTTTCGCGCAGTGCATGAGTTACACCCAGGATATTTTCTGCCGCTGGTCCATACACTGGAACTGGCCACCGAGCAGTCAACGCAGCAACACCGCCGACGTGATCAGCGTGATGATGTGTAATAAGAATGGCGTCAAGCGCCAAATTGCGCGCGGCCAAAAAAGCGATCACAGGCGCTGCGTCACCTGGATCCACGACCACACAATGATCGTCGCGTAGCAACGCCCAGATATAGTTGTCGGCAAACGCCGGAATCGGCACAATTTCGAGCATCGAATTTTTGGTAGACATTGAACTCTTCGAAATTACCGACTGATGTGGAGACTTTTGACGAGTGGCTTGATACGCCGCTGGGTCACTATGTGGTCGCGCGTGAGCAGGCGATTTACGACCGCGTTCTGCCCGATCTGTTTGGATTTTATGCGCTGCAGATGGGCGCTGCCACAGTTCCCCTCTTACAGACCAGTCGCGTAACGCACAAGTTCACTTTGGCATGGGACACGTCAGCGCCATTGCTCGCCGAGCCCGATCAATTGCCTTTTGCAGAAAATCAGTTTGACGTGATCGTGATGCCACACACACTCGAGTTTCAGGCGCTGCCGCACGAGGTGTTGCGTGAGGCGTTTCGCGTATTGCGTCCTGAAGGGCGGCTGTTAATTTCTGGTTTTAATCCGTACTCTCTATTTGGTGTCAAGCGCTATTTTGGACGTGATCGGCGAGGGCCGTGGGGCGGTGAATTTATATCGCTATCGCGTGCGAAAGATTGGCTCACGCTGCTGGGTTTTGATCTGGTTGATGCACAGCTCGATTGCTTCAATTTACCCGCGCAAAATGAAAAGACGTTGCAACGGCTCGCGGGGCTTGAACGGGCAGGCGACAGCTGGTGGCCGTTTGCGGGCGGCGTGTATTTTTTGCATGCGGTAAAGCGCGTGGCAGGTGTTCGTTTGATCAAACCCGCATGGGCGCGCACGGGACGGCGTAAACGTGCCGCCGCGATGGCTCCGACGCGGGCACATTCCGAAATTGATATGCCGCAGACGGATAAAAAGTAAATGCTGGAACCTGAAATTATTGTCTACACGGACGGTGCCTGTAAAGGCAACCCCGGCCCGGGCGGTTGGGGCGTGCTCATGATCGCTGGGGAGCACCGTCGAGAGCTGTGTGGTGGCGAACGGTTGACCACCAACAACCGTATGGAATTGATGGCTGCAATTGAAGCGCTGCGTGCGCTTAAACGCAAAAGCAGCGTGCGGCTAATTACCGATTCAAGCTATGTGAAGCAGGGTATCGAAACCTGGATTCACGGCTGGAAGCGAAACGGCTGGCGCACAGCGGCGAAAGCACCGGTGAAAAATGCCGACCTCTGGCAGATTCTCGATGAACTCAACGCCACCCACACTGTTGAATGGCGTTGGGTCAAGGGGCATTCGGGCGATCCAGGTAACGAGCGTGCAGATCAGTTGTCCAACGATGGAATTCCGAAGTAGCGCTCCTTAGGCGGTCGCCGCAAAAAGCGCCTGTTCGATGCCCTCAACGGTACTGATCGAACCGCACATTTGCGCGACGTATTTCAGCGCAAAGCGGTGTTCGTCTTCGCTGTAGTCACCCAGCGCATCGGCTACCAGTGTCATCTGAAAATTGCGCATGTAGCCGTCGATGGTCGAGACCATGACGCCGTGATGTGCAAACACGCCGCACACGATCACTTGATCGCGGTTCATCTTGCGCAGTAGCTCTTCGAGCGGTGTTTTGAAAAAAGCGCTGTGTCGCGATTTTTCTATCAAATAGGATTCAGTATCAGGCGCAACCACATCGGCGATTGCGCAGTCGTGCTCGGTGACGTGGGCAGCATTGAGTCCATCGCCCCACACTGTAAGACCGAGTCCACGCTCAAACCGCGTTTGAGCCCGCTCACCACGGCAGTACACGACAGGCAGTTTGGCATCTCGAAACAGCATCAGCAGACGCGCGACGGGATTGGTGATCGCCGCTTTGTTCTCAAACAAATCGAGCCAATAGTTTTGCATGTCATGCACAAGTAGGACAGCGCGATCCGCTGCCAGCGACCAGGAGATTTTGTTATAGGCAAGACTTTCGCTGGATGGCAAGGTGTACGGTGTGATCGGAACGCGTGCGAGGCTGCGGTGGCTGTTCATCGTCATGCGTGAAGCGCTCCATTGTGCTGGATGGTTGAGCCGGAAAAGGCCACTGCCATCAATGTTACGAGGCTGCCGCGATCGCGTCTCATTGCCCGATTCAGTGCCGTCCGACACAAAGAATGGTCGATGTCCGTATCACCGCTATGTCACGTATTTTTTATTATTAACCATAACAACTTTAGGCTGAAATGACAACTGCATAGGGGCTGAGCGTAATTTACTGCGATAGTCGACAATCGCACTTTATCAACGCTAGACCTGATGCCAACGTTGTTTTCCGCAAAAGCTGATGAAACTACATGTCCCCCATCATTGCCATTGAACGCACCGCAGAATGTGTCTCGCCGCGCCCCACGATGCAGTGATCGAGTACCGTGACATCGACCAGCGCCAACGCATTTTTGAGGATCTGCGTCAATGAGCGATCCGCCTGGCTGGGCGCGGTTGAGCCGGACGGATGGTTGTGCGCCAGGATCACCGCAGCCGCGTTTTTGGCGAGCGCGGCCCGCACGACCTCACGTGGGTACACGCTCGTCTGCGTGAGCGTTCCGCGAAACAGAATCTGCATTTCAATCAGGCGATGCTGCGCGTCAAGCCACAACGCCACAAACACCTCCACACGCTCGTGTCCGAGCGAGAGACGCAGATAATCTTTTACGATGTCTGGCGTATTGAGCATCGGCCGCTCGCTCATCGCGCTCGCGAGTGCGCGGCGCGCCAGTTCAATGCTCGCCTGAAATTGCACGAATTTCGCCTCGCCCATGCCGTGTACCGCGCAAAATTCGTCAACCGGCGCGGCGACTATGCCCGCAACCGAGCCAAAGCGCTGCAACAATTCGCGCGCAAGTTCCACTGCGCTTTTTCCTGTCACGCCAATGCGTAAAAAGATCGCCAGCAACTCAGCGTCACTTAACGCACCCGCACCCAACGCCAGCAATTTTTCACGAGGCCGGTCGTCAGCGGGCCAGTCTTTGATGCTCATGATTCACGCTTTCTGGCGCAACAGAAAAGGCTACGCCGTGTGAATTATGTACGTATTTACAGTATTTGCAAATCTGTTCGCGTGATCAGTTTCAACCACTACCGCGATACGTACTTCCCCAGCTCGTGTTTGGCAATCGCCGCACGATGCACCTCGTCCGGGCCATCTGCGAAGCGGAGCGTGCGTGCCGCGGTGTAGGCGTACGCGAGCGGGAAATCGCCGCTCATGCCGCCGCCGCCGTGAGCCTGCATCGCCCAATCGATGACCTGACAGGCCACATTCGGAGCGACCACTTTGATCATGGCGATGTTTTGCTTAGCGACTTTGTTGCCTGCAACGTCCATCATCCATGCCGCGTTTAACGTGAGAAGGCGCGCCTGATCGATCATGCAGCGGGCTTCGCCAATGCGCTCGTGCCACACCGTTTGCGCAGCGATGGGTTTGCCAAAAGCGACGCGTTGCGTCAGGCGTTTACACATGAGTTCCAGTGCGCGTTCGGACAAGCCAATCAGACGCATGCAGTGGTGAATTCGACCCGGCCCCAGGCGGCCCTGAGCGATCTCAAAGCCACGGCCTTCGCCAAGCAACATATTGGCCGCTGGCACGCGCACGTTCTCGAATGTCATCTCGCAATGACCATGCGGTGCGTCGTCGTAGCCAAACACCGTGAGCGGCCGCACCACCGTGACGCCTGGCGTGTCGGCGGGCACCAAAATCATCGATTGCTGCAAGTGCTTGGGTGCGGACGTGTCGCTCTTACCCATCACAATGTAGACCGCGCAGCGTGGATCGCCCGCGCCGGAGATCCACCATTTGCGGCCATTGATCACATAGTCGTCGCCATCGCGAATGATGGACGTTTCAATGTTCGTGGCGTCGCTCGACGCAACGCCCGGTTCGGTCATCGCGAACGCGGAGCGAATTTCACCTGCGAGCAGGCGCGGCAGCCACTCTGCTTTTTTCTCGGCGCTGGCGTACTGGATGAGGGTTTCCATATTGCCGGTGTCGGGGGCTGAGCAGTTGAAGACTTCGGGTGCCCACGGCACACGGCCCGTGATCTCAGCGAGCGGCGCGTATTCCATGTTGTTCAATCCTGCACCATATTCCGGGTGTGGGCAGAACAAATTCCAGAGCCCAGCTTTGCGCGCGAGCGGCTTCAATTCTTCGATGATCCGGGTCGGTGTCCAGCGCTTGCCCGCTGCCGTGTTGTCGGCGACGTCTTGTTCGTAGCGATGCTCGTTCGGATAGATGTGCTGATCAAAAAAACGCAGCAGTTCTGCCTGATAGTGTTTGACTTTGTCGCTGTGCTGGAAATCCATTGTCTTGCTCCTTAGCTGTTCGTTATTTATTGCGGAATCTGTTGTGCGACGGCCCAACCCTGCTCGGCAATCGGTCGCGTTGATTTGCCCATTGCCACGGCCTGCGCGCTCGCGGCCGTACCGTCAACCACACGCTTCATGATGCCCTGCAAAATGCCCGCCATGCGGAACATGTTGTAGGCCATGTAGAACTCAAAATTGGGAATGCCGTTCTGACGTCCAGTGCGCTGGCAATAACGCGCGATGTAATCCTGAACGTTCGGAATTCCACTACCGGTGAGATCAACGCCGCCAAGCCCGCGCCCGGCGCCGGGTGGCAAATACCACGCCATACAGTGATAGGCGAAGTCGGCCAGCGGATGACCGAGCGTTGAAAGCTCCCAATCCAGCACTGCCAGAATGCGTGGCTCCGTCGCATGAAAAATCATATTGTCAAGACGGTAGTCGCCGTGCACGATGCTCGTCTCCTCATCGGCCGGAATGTGGGCAGGCAACCACTCAATCAAGTCGTCCATCGCGGGGATCGATTCAGTTTCCGAGGCGCGATACTGCTTGCTCCAGCGCGCAATTTGCCGTGCGAGATAGCCGTCATGTTTGCCGTATTCGGACAAGCCCGCCGAAGCGAAATCCACCTTGTGCAGCGCTGCGATCACGCGATTCATCTCGTCGAAAATAGCGGCACGTTGTTCGGGAGCCATGCCCGGAAGCTGCGGATCCCACAGCACCCGGCCATCGACAAAATCCATCACGTAAAACGCACGGCCGATGACCGATTCGTCTTCGCATAACGTGTGCATTTTCGCGACGGGAACATCGCTACCAAACAGTCCGCTCATCACGCGAAATTCACGGTCTATCGCGTGAGCCGACGGCAGGAGTTTTGCGGCGGGTCCGGGCTTCGAGCGCAACACATAAGTCTTGCCGGGCGTGATGAGCTTAAACGTAGGATTGGATTGCCCACCCTTGAATTGCTCAACGCTTAGCGGGCCATCGAAGCCATCGATATGCACCCGCAGGTGTGACTCTAGCGCGCCTATGTCAAAGCGTTGCCGCTCCGCAACTGGCATCGTACCCGTGAACAATTCAGTTCGATTTAACGTATCCGACACACTGCTCCTCCAAGCGTTATCAGCTCATGCTAGTTCACGTAAATCGAGTGTTCGCTCAACCGGGAAGCACTATTGATCATATCCGGGGAATCTGCGATCCAGACGACGGAGCATTCCTGGCCAACTGATCATGCCGCCCTTGCCCTTGGTCGCCTGCTTTGCCTGCGCTTGAGCCTGATCAATGATGGCTTGCGGAATCATTAACAGTTCGCCGCCGCCGGCCTGCGCCCGAACCTGAATCGTGCACGTCGCTTCGAAAAAATACATCTGTTGAAACGCGTCGGCAATCGTTGGTGCCACGGTCAGCAACCCGTGATTTCGCAACATCAAATAATTCTTGCTGCCAAGGTCAGCGACCAGTCGCGGCTTCTCGTCGTCCATCAGCGCCACGCCTTCGTAGCCGTGATAGGCAAGGCTTGCGAGGATAAAAATGGACTGCTGGGAAATCGGCAACACGCCGCCTTTTTGCGCGCTCACTGCCACGCCGTTCAGGCTGTGCGTGTGCAAAACACATTGCGCATTCGCGCGCGCCGCGTGCACAGCGCTATGAATCACAAAGCCCGCAGGATTGATCGGATGCGGGTTGCCGTCCAGCTTGTTGCCGTGCAGGTCAATTTTTACGAGCGAGGAGGCAGTGATTTCCTCGAACATCAAACCGTAGGGATTGATCAGAAAATTGTGACCGTCGCCAGGAATTTTCGCGGTGATGTGCGTGAACACCAGGTCGTCCCACCCCATCATCGCCACCGCGCGGTAACAAGCCGCGAGATCAACCCGCGTTTGCCACTCTTCGGGCGAAACACTCGCTTTAACGTGCGCTGCGTCCCATTCGGTGGGTGCGTTCATGTTGAATCTCCTTTAACGTTTCATTGCGTCAATGTGCGCACGAACAATGTCATCAAAACCTGAATCGGTCGTCATGCCCAATGATTTTCCGCGCTCTGCGGTGAACGCTTGCGGCCATGATGTCACCAATCGATCCACGACGGGGTCAAGGTGCCACGATACACGCGCTGCGACCGCTTCGCCCGCCACGCGGCGCAAGCTCTCGACCATCTCGCGAACTGACACGGTGATGCCGGGCACGCTAATGCTTCGGGTGTAGGGCAAGCGGTCTGCGGGCGCTTCGTGACCGATGAAGATGTTGTCAATCACGCGCGGCGGGCTAAGGCACCACATCTTTGAGTCTGGTGAGGCGGGGCACACGGAATCCACACCGGCCAACGGTTCGCGAATAATGCCGCTGGCGAAGCTCGATGCCGCCTTGTTTGGTTTGCCTGGCCGTACGGTGACGGTGGGTAAGCGGAGCGAGCGACCGTCGATCATGCCCCGCCTTGACATGTCCGACACCAGCAATTCGCACATCGCCTTTTGCATGCCGTATGAGCCTTGCGGCGTCAAAATTTGATCGTCGGGCAACACCGCAGGCAAAGCGCCGCCAAATACCGCGACGGAACTGGTGAACAGGAACTTCGGAGGCGCTGGCAGCTGGCGCGTGAGTTCCAGCAGCGTTCGTGTCGAATCCACGTTGACGCGCATGCCGATGTCGAAATCCGCTTCAGCCTGACCGCTGACGACCGCGGCGAGGTGAAAGATGCTTCCAGTGTTGGGCGAGACGGCGCTGGCGAGTACATTGCGATCTGTTATATCGCCCACGACTTGCGTAAGTCGCTGGTCGCTGAGCCAGGGTTCGCCTTGTGCGGCAACGATATCGACCAGCACCAGTTCGCTAATCTCACGCACCTGCCCAGCCGCGTCGGTCAGCGCGCCGCGCTCCAGCAATTTAGCCGCAAGCAATTTGCCGATAAACCCAGCACCGCCGGTGATGACTACTCGCATGAACAGTTCCTCCTTGTTGGCACTCGATTCTAGAATCAACGCATGAGAGTTTTGATTCAGCGGGTCGCTTCTGCAAATGTCGTTGTCGGCGAAGAGGTTACGGGTGCCATTG
>JBDSYI010000158.1:0-9671 GCA_039925745.1 Casimicrobium sp.
GCTTTTTCGACAATCTGCGCAAGCTGAACGGTTCGCTCGACCGGTTGCCGCTGGCGTGCCTCAACAATCGCTGCTGCAATCCTCGAAGCAAACCGCTCTTCACCGTAGTCACGGATGACCTCCGTTAAGTCGTCAATCGTTGCTGTAGCAATCCAGCCAGCGGCGGACTGGCCTTTGGACTGGTCCATACGCATATCGAGCGGGCCGTCGCGCATGAAGCTGAAGCCTCGCGAAGCGTCGTCGAGTTGCGGCGAAGAAACACCAATGTCGAGCAGGATGCCGTCAACCTGCCGGATACCAATCTCTGCCAGCGCACCGGCGATGTTGCCGAAATGCGCTGCGACAAATGTGAATCGCGAATCCGTAATGTCGCGCGCCGATGCCGCAGCCGCTGCGTCGCGGTCAATGCCGATGAGGCGGGCGTCGGCTGGCATGCGTCGTAGCAGTTCGCGGCTATGTCCGCCGCGCCCAAACGTGCCGTCGACAAGCACGCATGGCCCACGGACGGCGTCGCCGTCGCGCTCAGGCAGCAAAGCGTCGCAGGCCTCTCGTAACAGCACAGAGATATGGGAGTCAAATTGCATTGCGTCCGACTCATACCGACAAACCGGCCAATTCGGCGGGCGGGTCTTCACGCATGGTTTGCTGAGCGAGATCGATGACAGCCTGCCAGCCAGTTTCGCTCCACAGTTCGAAGCGATCTCCCTGACCGATCATTTGAATCTTGCCGTCGAGCTTGGCGTACGCGCGCATCTCGGGCGTCAACACCAAACGGCCCGCGTTATCCATTTCACAATCGAGCTTGTAGCCGAGCCACATGCGTTGCAGCGCCTTGACGCGCGGGTTCAGGTTCGGCAGCGCGCTGACGCGAGCCTCGAACGGCTGCCACGCTTTAGACGGAAATAACAGCAGGCAGCCACTCGGGTCGGCTGTGATCACAAGATCAGCGCCCAGCTCATCGCGATAGCGCGTTGGAACCGCGATACGGCCCTTTGCGTCGATGCTGAGATTGGATGCGCCAGTGAACATGCAAAAGATTATCCCACCTTTTGCCGCTAATCCCCACTTTTACTCACAGATTAGTATTTTTCTGTATTTTCCTCAAAAAACCTTTAAATTCAATCATTTACGAACGCTTTGTAAAGTCTTGTATTGGCAAATACTGACGTAAAAATAGTGACTTATGCACAACTCTGAATGTAAATTATGAACAGCAACAATCCTGATATCGCTTTGATTATCGACTTTTGCCTTTTCCGACTCTCAGCCCCCGTGTGATCATAATTTCAGAATAAAGCTGTTCAAATGCATGGGTGCAAAGAAATAGTTTGTTACGTTTGTGAAACGCACTTGCGTCGCGTTTTGTCCGACACTCCACGTTGAAAACGGAGCGTCCGGAAGAGTTTTCAATGCGTTAACGGTATTTCCGGTCAGTCGTCAAAATTTCGAGGCAACATTATGCGGATCAACGCTGCGCTAGTCGCATCCATCGTCGCAACAACGGTCACAATTTTCGGCGGCGCTTCCGCACACGCGGCCGAGCCGGGTGCATCGATTGTTGAATTTTTCAACGCGCCCGCAAATAAATATTTCATCTCGTCCAATCCTGCCGATTGGGCTCTGCTTGATCAATACGCCAGCATCGGCTGGAAGCGCACCGGCGTCACGTTCTCAGGCTACACACAAGGTCAGGACGCCAGCGCGCTTCCGGTTTATCGCTTTTATGCGCCTTCCGTTGGCTCGCATTTTTTCACGGTCAGTGCGACCGAGCGCGATCAGCTCGCGTTGATTCCGGGCTTCGTCGCGGAGGGCGTCGCATGGTACGCGGTGCCGCCGTCAGCAGGCAGTTGCAAATCTGGAACAGTCGGGCTTTACCGCACATTTAATAACGGTGCAGCTTCCAGTAATGGTCCCGCCAATCATCGCTATTTTGAGGACTACAGTTTCTATCAATCGTATGCCGCCAAAGGCTACGCGCTGGAAGGGCTGTCGATGTGTCTGCCGCAATCCACGGCTGAGAAACGGCTTGACGTAACGCGATTGTTGAAGCAGGCGAGTTTCGGGCCTACGCCCGCAGAGATTGACCGCGTCACCACCCTCGGCGCAAACGCATGGCTCGCGGAGCAATTCGCAGCCACCGTGTCGCAATACACACCGCGCGACTACTGGCCGAATACACGTCCTGACACCTGCATCAATAACACCGCGCTTCCGATCACACCGACGTCGTATTGCGCCCGCGACAATTACTCGATGTTCCCGACGCAACTTGAGTTCTACAAGCAGGCGATCACGGGTAGCGATCAATTGCGCCAGCGTGTCGCTTGGGCGTTGAGCCAATTTTTTGTGGTCTCGTCGACCGATGTGCCGCTGTCGTACGGGATGGGTGATTATCAGCAGATGCTGCGCGATAACGCGTTTGGCAACTTTCGTACTTTGCTAGAAAAAGTGACCCTACACCCTGCCATGGGCCGCTTCCTTGACATGGCCAATAATCGCAAAGCGACCGCCTCCGGCATCTCGCCCAACGAAAATTACGCCCGCGAAGTCTTGCAACTATTTACCAACGGCGTCAATCTGTTGAACGACGACGGCAGCGAAAAGAAAGGGCCCGACGGCAAACCGATTGAGGCTTACACGCAGGACGAAATTGAGGCTTTCGCCAAGGTCTTCACGGGCTGGACCTACCCGACACGCGCGGGCGTCGCGCCTACCGCTGGTTTGAACGGGCAGAACCTCGCGGGCACGATGGAGCCGCGCGAGGCCTTTCACGATACCACTGTCAAAGATCTGCTCGGCAACACCGTCGGCCCCGCCAATGGCACAGCCTACGCAGACTTAACCATTGCGCTCGACAACGCGTTTAGTTACGGCAACGTGCCACCGTTCTTCTCGCGCTTCATGATCCAGAAGCTCGTGACTGGCAACCCGAGTCCGAGCTATGTGCTGCGCGTCGCCAACGTATTTAAAAACAACGGCAGCGGCATTCGTGGCGACCTGAAAGCCGTAATTACCTCGATCCTCACCGACATTGAGGCGCGCGGTGCCGCCAAGTTTGAGCCCACCTACGGCCATATGAACGAACCGGTGTTGCTGGTCACCGGACTTGCCCGCGCGCTGTCAACAAAGACCGACGGCTACTACTTCTACAACAGTGGCAACGGCCTCGGACAAACAGCGTTTAGCGCGCCAACTGTGTTCAATTATTACTCGCCTGACTACGTCGTTCCCTCGGTGAACGTCAACAGTCCCGAGTTCGGCATTTTCAATTCGACAACCGCCCTGTCGCGCATTAATTTCGCGAACTCGGCGCTCTACGGAACGATCAATATTTCCAGCGCGCTATACGGCGCTACCGGTACCCAGTTCGACTGGACACCATTCTCCAGCGTCGCGACCGATAGCAACGCACTGCTTGATCGCGTCAACGAAGTGATGTTCGCGGGCAAGCTCTCCGCCGCCACTCGCATCGCCATGAAAACGGCGATTGACGTGGTGCCGGCGTCCGACCCCACGGGTCGCGCCCGCGCCGCCCTGTACCTTGCTGTCGCCGCGCCAGAAGCGCAAATTCTTCGCTAGTCGCCGTAGTAGAAACGCCAAGGAACCGCACCATGAATCTCTCACGTCGCAACACCCTCAAAGCGCTGTCCGCAGGCGCATTGGCGTCTGGCCTCAATGGCTTCACGTTACCGTTCGCCAATGCGCAAAGCGCACCGTCCGACTACAAGGCGCTAGTCTGCATATTTCTGTTCGGCGGCAACGACGGCAACAACATGATCATTCCGGCCGACGCGGCAGGTTATGCCGCCTACAACGCGGTTCGCGGACCGGATACCAACATCAACATACCGCAAGCCGAACTGCTCACATTCAAGCCCAGCAACAGCTCGTCCACTTACGGTTTCCACCCGGCGATGTCGGCCGTTCACCCGTTGTTCGATCAGGGCAAACTCGCCGTCATCGCTAATGCCGGGCCACTCCTCGCGCCGACGACTAAAGCGCAATATCTCTCAGGGCTCAATGTGCCCTATCAACTCTTTTCGCACTCGGATCAACAAGCGCAGTGGCAAAGCACCATCTCCAATCAACCAGCGCGCAGTGGTTGGGGTGGGCGACTGGCCGACAGCGTGGCATCGATGAACGGCAGCAACACGTTTCCTGTGTTGACCTCCATTGCGGGCTCCACGCTCTACACCACGGGCAACACGCAAAGCCCACTGTCGCTACCTGCCTCGGGCGGCAGCTTTACGCTCAGCGGATTGACCGGCACCGATGCGGTGACAAAAGCAAGGGCCGCTGCGCTGAACGCTACATTGTTACAAGGCAAAGATCACATGCTGGTCAAAGCCGCTGCCGAGCAAACCGAACAGGCCATCGCGCTTTCCGCCAAAGTCAATCCGATCATCACCGCGACAAATTCAAGCGTCACTAATCTGTTCAGCACCACTGGCAACAGCCTTGCAGCGCAGTTGTTGCAAGTGGCCAAGCTGATTGAAGCCCGCGCCACGATTGGCCTCTCACGGCAGATCTTTTTCGTCTCCCTGGGTGGCTTTGATACGCACAACAACCAGATCAACACACAGCAAACACTGCTCGGCTACGTCAGCGCTGCGATGAAGTCCTTTTACGATGCCACCGCTGCATTGGGCGTGGCTAACAACGTCACGACGTTCACGCTCTCCGACTTCGGTCGCACCTTCAAACCGTCCGCGGGCGGTGGCTCCGATCACGCCTGGGGCAATCATCACATGGTCATGGGCGGCGCAGTCAAAGGCGGTGCCATGTACGGCACTTTCCCCGTTCAGCAACTCGGTGGCGTCGACGACGTCACCACCGAGGGCCGCTGGGTACCGTCAGTCTCGGTTGACCAATACGCCGCAACGCTCGCCACCTGGTTCGGTGTTCCAGCGAGCGGACTTGCCACGGTCGCGCCGAATATTGGCGCATTTGCGAACAAGAATCTGGGATTTGTTTAACGATGAAATTGCTATCGTTTGACTGGATTATCGCTTAATAGCTTTATGCTGACAACCATAGTCTACAGGGGCTAAGCGTTAAAAATATCATTTATCGAGTTACGGCTTTTTACAGCGTTAACCCCTATTCAGTAAGCGTTTCACCAAAAAGCCACACCCCTAGAGCTTGTTAATTCGGGCAAGGTGCGACCAGTTAGCTTTGTACGTCGAACGAATAACGCCACGGTCCTTGCCGCTGGCCTCAAGTACTCCTGTTCCACCGACGCAGGCCAGCGCAATATGTTCGCTACCGGTGTCATTCGGCTTGCGAATCAATATGTCGCCATCAAGGATGTCGCTCTGCGTGAGGGTGACGTTTTCATGTACGTACTCGGGACCTGCCGCCTTATAGACAGTCAAGCGCTTGGCGCCACCGCTTTTGTACCAGTCCACGCCCTTGCGCCAGATTCCTGGGTCCTTGCCCAGCGCCTTCACAATGGCCCAGGCCACAAGGCCCTCACAGTCAAAGTGTCGCTTGTTGCGGCAATCCTCTCCGAGGTATAGATAACCCGCTGAAAGTCTTGGAAACAGCTCGCTGCCATTGAACGATTTCCATTGCGTCGGTGGCTGTCCACTCGCTTTTAGCTCATCAAGATACGCCGGTAACCACTGGTCGCGATCGACGTTGCCTTTGGCAAACTGCTTGCCGAGTGGGGCTAATTCCTCCCAGCGCCCGCGACACGTTCCAAAGCTATTGTGGGCGGCGTGAATGCCCAGATTGGCAATTTTCAAATCTTCGATCAACGACGTGGTGCGGCGCAGACCAGCAGCACCACCCGGCACGCTTCCATCTCCACCCTTCATGTAGTGCGAGTGAGCATTTACCTCTGCCATCGCAAACGAAATTATTAATGCGCGCTTGGCTGCGTCATCTGCCATAAAGGATCCCCGTTTCAATGTTGTTTTGGCCTGACGCGACGCGTCGACACACGGCATGTCGGGTAATCGCATTTGCGGCAACCCAACCCAAGGGGAAGACGTATTGCGTGAGCAGCAAGCGCCATGCCGCGTTGATTATTGATCCGTGGGGAGGGGCGCGGGCGTGGGATAAATTCCAATTCCGAATGAGTGCTTACGTCAATCCTATTAGCGCCCGTCCGGCAATAGCGCCCCTACCCTGTGTTTGCCAATTGGGTCAACTGCGCCAACAAGGCATCCGGCACGTTCACTCCCGCCGTGCCCGCCGAGCGCTGCAACTCATAACGCCGTGCGCCTGGAAGTCGGACGCCATCATCGTCAAGCATTGCGGTGATCAGCGTTTCTACGCGTTCGATGTAGCCATCGCCGCCGCCCATTGCGTTGGGATTAATGACCAGAAACGCTTGCCCGATTCTGGGCTTATTACCTTCGACGTCAAAAAACGAATCGGCCTCGAAACCAAAGCGTGCGCCGGTGAAGGCGGTGACGAGCAGTTCAACGACTAACGCCAGCATCGCACCTTTGGCGCTGCCAGTCGCCGCGCCGAGCGGAGCCATGCTGCCCTTCAGGCCTTTGCCGGGGTCAGTCGTCGGTTGGCCGTCTGCGTCCAGCGCCCATCCTAGCGGGATCGATTTGTTGTCTTTGGCGGCAACCATTAACTTGCCACGGGCAACTTCAGAAAGTGCGAGATCAATGGCCAGCGGGTCGCCGTTTTTGCGCGGAAAGATGGCGGCAATGGGGTTGGTGCCGAAGAGCGGACGTTTGCCGCCTGCTGCGGCCATTGCGGCGGGAGAATTGGTGAACGCGAGGCCGACCATGCCAGCTTTAGCGACAGCCTCAAGGTGATAAATCGCAGCGCCGAAGTGGTAGCTATTGTTGATGGCCACGAATGCAACGCCCAATTTTTGTCCGGTGTCGATTGCGGTTTTGATGGCTAGGTCGCACGCAGAGAATGCGAGGCCGTCAGCGGCATCGATCACCGCTGTTGCGCCATTTTGGATGGCGATTGAGGGTGTTGCCTGACCGTCAATGCGGCCCGATTTCATGTGACCCGCGTATTGCGGCACACGCGACACGCCGTGCGAAGCAGTGCCTTGCGCGTCGGCATAGATGAGCGCTCGCGCAGTGGATTCGGCGCTGGCTTGCGACGCGCCGGCTTTGACCAGTGCAGCAACGGTGAGCGCGTTGAGATCGGTGAGGGAGATATTGGCCATGGTTTAACCCAGCGCCTTGATGACGGCATCCGCGATCATGGATGACACGCGTACATTCGCCTCGAACGTGACGCCCGCAATGTGCGGCGTGAGAACCAGATTGGGGCATCCGGCAAACACGGCTGATGCGGGGAGCGGCTCTTGCGTGAACACGTCAATGGCTGCACCGCCCAGTTTGCCGCTCTTTAACGCTGCCACCAATGCGGCATCGTCGACGATGCCACCGCGCGACGTGTTGATCAATACTGCACCAAGTTTCATCTGCGCGATGCGCTCTGCATTAAACAGATTTTTAGTGCTGTCGAGCAGCGGAACATGCAGGCTGATGACATCGGCCTGCGTTAGCAATTCATCGAAACTGACGCGCGTCGCGCCCAGCTCTTTCCAGGCGGCATGCGAGTCGGGCAACGCCGGATCGTGCGCCACGATAGCCATGCCGAGGCTACGCGCCAGTCGCGCCGTGAGCTGCCCGATGGAGCCAAAACCCACCAGACCCAGTGTCGAGCCTGCGGTTTCGCGCCCGGCGGAGAGCTGGTTGCGTGGCCATTTGCCAGCGGCGACGTCAAACGTGCTTTGATAGCTCGCGCGGCGCAAGAGCATCGCAGTGGCGATCACGTATTCGGCGACCGCTAACGCATTTGCACCGGTCGCTGGAATGACTTTCATGCCGCGCGCTTCGCACGCCGGCACATCAATATTGTCGAGGCCGACACCAAGTCGCCCAATGACCCTGGCTGATTTGCAGGCATCCAGCAGCGTACCGCGCACCTGCGTGCGATTCCTCACGATGAACACTTCGCAATCGGCAACGGCCGCTGCCATGTCGTCAGGCCGATCAACCAACTTTGCGTCATACAGCACTGCATCAGTGCCGAACGCCGCACGCAGGCGGTCTACGGCGACTTCATCCATGA
Source organism: Casimicrobium sp. (assembly GCA_039925745.1). Classification (GTDB taxonomy): domain Bacteria; phylum Pseudomonadota; class Gammaproteobacteria; order Burkholderiales; family Casimicrobiaceae; genus Casimicrobium. The sequence continues at coordinate 8,062 of JBDSYI010000158.1, forward strand.
ATTCAGAAATTACGATTCGCATGATTTACTCACTGTGATGTGCGTGACATGCGTCATTTTCGACGCGCTGACTTGCACTTTTTGACGATATTGGTATTCTACGCAACTCATCTATATCATCTAGATGACTTAACTCACTTCTCGCCGAGATATTTTGGCGAGCAAGCGCCAAGTCAAAGAAGGCAGGAAAGTAATGATTCATTTCGTAGTGCATGAAAAGGATGACGGCGTCGGTGTCGTCGTCGTCGAGGGCTGCAAAGTCGGCCAAAAAACCACCGGCTGGATTATGGAGCCCGACTCCACAGTCAACGTCGCTCTCAAGAGCGACATTCCGATAGGTCACAAAGTCGCGCTTAAAGATTTCAAAGTCGGTGACACCGTGATCAAGTACGGCGTGGACATCGGCAAGGTTGTCGCGCCCATCAAGAAGGGCGAGCATTTACACGTCCATAACGTCAAGACAAAGCGGTGGTAAGAAAATGATTAAGAAAAACACAAAGTTTTGGGGCTACCGCCGCAAAAACGGTCGCGTGGGCGTCAGAAATCACGTCATCATCCTGCCCGTGGATGATCTGTCGAACGCAGCAGCACAGGCTGTGGCCAACAACATCACCGGCACGATGGCGATTCCGCACCCGTACGGTCGCCTGCAATTCGGCGCCGATCTGGATCTGCATTTTGCGACGCTCATCGGTACGGGTTCCAACCCGAACGTCGCTGCGGTCGTGGTGATCGGTATCGAATCGCAATGGACCAAAAAGATCGTCGATGCCATCGCGGTCACGGGCAAACCGGTCGTTGGCTTCGGCATCGAGGGGCACGGCGATCATCAAACCATCATGCATGCATCAGCAGCTGCCAAGAAGTTCCTGCAGGATGCCAGCGAAATTCATCGCGTAGAGTGCCCGATCAGTGAATTGTGGATTTCGACCAAATGTGGCGAATCAGACACAACCTCGGGATGCGGTGCAAACCCAACCGTGGGTAATGCGTTTGACAAACTGTATCCGCACAAAACAACGCTCTTGTTTGGCGAAACCTCCGAGATCACAGGCGGCGAGTCATTGCTTGAAGCCCGTTGCCGCACACCGAAAGTGTGGAAGGATTTCATGTTCATGTTCGACCGCTATCAGGCGATGATCGAGCGGCACAAAACGAGCGACCTGTCCGACAGTCAACCGACCAAAGGCAACATCGCCGGCGGCCTGACGACCATCGAAGAAAAAGCGCTTGGCAACATCCAGAAGATCGGCCGCAAGTGCAAGATCGACGGCGTGCTCGACAAAGCCGAAGTACCGACCGGTCCTGGCCTGTGGTTTATGGATTCGTCCAGCGCAGCGGCCGAAATGGTGACCTTGTGCGCCGCTTCGGGCTTCGTGGTTCACTTCTTCCCGACAGGTCAGGGCAACGTGATTGGTAACCCGATCCTGCCAGTGATCAAAGTGTGCTCGAATCCTAAAACGGTGCGCCTGATGAGCGAGCACGTGGATGTCGACTCGTCCGCATTGCTGCAGCGTGAGATCAATCTCGACGAGGCCGGTGACAAGCTGCTCGACATGATGATGCGAACCGTCAACGGGCGCTGGACCGCAGCCGAGGCACTGGGTCAC
>JBDSYI010000159.1:0-5123 GCA_039925745.1 Casimicrobium sp.
CGATTGAACGAATCGCTACATAGCGCAATCGGATAGCTGTAAGGTTTCGACGCTGAGTGCCGACTATCACGTCGGCGCTTCTGCCGTTGCCCTGCTCACTTTTCGGATCAAAGGACTCGCCATGAATATTCGCTACAAATTAATCGCCGCAGCCGCACTATTTGCCAGCATTCAGGCCATCGCAGCCGATGGATTGATTGCCGTAAAAAGTCCGTTGAAAGCAAAGGCAACCATGGATCGTTTTGAGACGATCGTGAAGGAAAAGGGCTTGAACGTTTTTGCACGCATCGATCACGCTGCTGGCGCGATGAAGGTCGGCAAAACACTCCGCCCAACCGAAGTGCTCATCTTCGGAAATCCTCAGGGCGGCACGCCCCTGATGGAGTGCGCACAGACTGCGGGCATTGATTTACCGCTGAAGGCGCTCGTATGGGAAGACGCAGCGGGCCAGACCTGGATTGGCTATAACGACCCGGAATATCTGGCGAAGCGGCACGATGCTGGCCAGTGCGCTGTCGTTCCCAACCTGTCTAAAGCGCTCGCAGGATTTGTGCAGGCGACGGTTACGCCATAGCCCAAACCCGTAACTCAGCGTGACTGCCAATGTCGCCGAATCATCCGGCGGCAACCGGCGTGCGCATGGTCACAAACTCTTCCGCCGCCGTCGGATGAATGCCGATTGTGCTGTCGAATATCGCTTTAGTAGCGCCCGCTTTCATCGCCACCGCAAAACCTTGAACGATTTCCCCGGCATCTGACCCCACCATGTGCAGCCCGACGACCCGGTCGCTAGCGCTGTCGACAATCAGCTTCATAAACACCCGTTCGCTACTGCCACTCAGCGTGTGTTTAAGTGGCTTGAAATCAGTCTTGAACACTGTGATGTCGCCAAACTTGGCGCGCGCCTCTGCCTCCCCGTAACCGACCGTGCCGATGTTGGGATGGGTGAACACAGCGGTCGGAATGAACTCGTAGTTCATGGCGCGTTGGTTGTCGCCGAACAGATGATCCACCAGCTTCATCGCTTCCCCGAGCGCCACAGGCGTCAGCTGAATGCGCGCGGTCACGTCACCGAGCGCATAGATCGAAGCGATGTTGGTCTGATAGTCGTCATTGACTTTGATCGCGCCGTGTTGATTTTGCGAAATGCCCAGCGTTTCAATGCCCATGCCCGTCACGTGCGGAACTCTGCCCGTTGCGTAAAGAATGCTGTCGACCATGATCACGCTGCCATCAAGCAGTAAAACGTTCAGGCCTTCTGAGGTCTTGGTGACGCTCTTGACATCGGTGTTTACGCGCAAAGCGACGCCACACTTTTTTATCTCGGACGCCACGAAACTGCGCACGTCCTGGTCGAAGCCGCGCAGAATCTGGTCGCCGCGATAAAGCTGAGTGACATCCGAGCCGAGTCCATTGAAGATCGAAGCAAATTCGCTGGCGATGTATCCGCCGCCCACGACCAGCAGGCGCTTTGGAAACGGATCAAGATCAAACATCGCATCGGACGTGAGTACAAACTCGCGGCCAGGAAAATGGGGCACACTCGGAGTGCCACCCGTGGCGACCAGAATGTATTTCGCCGTGAATCGTTGTGACTCTCCGGCACCAGCAAATTGAACCGTGTGATCGTCCACCAGACTCGCCCAACCAGCCATCACCTTGACCCCCGAATTCACCAGCAAATTCAGGTAAATGCCATTGAGTCGCGTGATCTCTTTTGCACGGTTGGCCCTGAGCACATTCCAGTCAAAGCGCGGCGCTTCGCCGTGCCAGCCAAACCCCTGCCACTCCTCAAACGCTTCGGCGAAATGCGCCGCGAAGCTATAAAGTTTTTTCGGAATGCAGCCCACGTTGACGCAGGTTCCGCCGAGCGCACCCACCTCGGCTAGTGCGACGCGGGCACCGCGCTGCGCCGCCATGCGTGCAGCGCGAACGCCACCGCTGCCACCGCCGATTACAAACAGATCAAAATCAAATTCAGACATATCAACTCCATTAGCCATGAAGTTTAGTCGCGCAGTCGTGTACGTTGACTCGCGCTTGCGCCGTGCCACCTGCTTACCGCCCCGAACTTCTCTTTAATTAAAGGCGAGCGTTGTCTGGAGATTCACAACATTGCTTCTGCATTCGCGGAGTTGAATCAACAGCACACGTCCACACATAAGCCAAACGCCTTCACCGTCCCCAAGGATTTCACATGACCGACTTGTCCGCCTTCCCGATCACTAAAAAATGGCCAGCGCAGCATCCCGATCAAATTCAGCTGTACTCGCTGCCTACGCCGAACGGTGTGAAGGTGTCGATCATGCTGGAAGAGACAGGCTTGCCTTATGAGCCGCACAAGGTGAATTTTGGCAACAATGATCAGACGACGCCCGAGTTTTTGTCGCTTAATCCGAACAACAAAATCCCCGCGATCATTGACCCCAACGGTCCCGGAGGAAAGCCGCTACCGCTCTGGGAAACTGGCGCGATTCTGATCTATCTCGCCGACAAAACGGGCAAGTTCATGTCGACGGATTTGGCGCAGCGCTACGAAACCATTCAGTGGCTCATGTGGCAAATGAGTGGCGTCGGCCCGATGTTCGGTCAGCTCGGCTTTTTCCACAAATTTGCTGGCAAAGACTTTGAAGACAAGCGTCCGCGTGATCGCTATGCCGCAGAAGCCAAACGCTTGCTTGGCGTGCTCAATAAACGCCTCGAAACGAACACGTGGATCATGGGCGATGCCTATTCGATCGCCGACATCGCAACCTTCCCCTGGGTAAGAAATCTCATCGGCTTTTATGGTGCGGGAGAGCTTGTAGGGTTCAGCGAATTCCCGAATGTGGCGAGGGCGCTAGAGGCGTTTGTGGCTCGGCCAGCAGTGATTAAAGGTTTGCTGATTCCCCAGTAAGCTACCTAGTGAGAGTTGGTGACGATGAACGCGCGCCAACTTCACTGCACCACTAACCTATGGACGACAGGCGGCAGACTGGTTGGCGTGGGAGAGATACGCAATCAAATCGGCGCGCTCTTGCTTATCAGTGATCCCGGCGTAACCCATTGCTGTTCCGGGGATAACACGCATCGGATTTTGCAAGAAGCGATCAAGCGTTTTTACGTTCCATACGAGCTTTGATCGCTTCATCGCATCTGAGTACGCAAACCCCGGCACGCTGCCTGCACGACGCCCGATTACGCCGCAGTGACGCGGTCCGGTGCGATCTTGCGCCAACGAATGGCACGCTGCACAGCGCGCATAAATCGCTTCGCCCGCTTTAGCGTCGCCAGGGATTGCCGTTGCAGCGCCAGCCGCCCCTGGCAATGATGCCAGTGCGACCACCAATGGCAGCAGCAGCGCCTGCGGATGCGTCAAAGGCCAATGCATCACAACTACGACATGAAGGCTGAAGGCACGGGTGCTTCGCCCAGCGCATTGCGCAGAATCGCCCAGTGCATGGCCTCATCGCCCAGAATGCTTGCGGCCGCTTTCGCGAGATCTTTGTTGCCAAACAAAGGTACCGCGCCGAGGTACGCGCTGACGGCTCCTTTTTCGAGTCCAGCCGCAAAGCGCAACACGTCGGCCTGTGTCTTCAGCGTCTCGACTGGAAAGACGTATTTGTCTTTCGCGCTGACGGCTTTGCCACCGAGTTTGGCGATTGTCTTCGCGAGCAGATCGGCGTGCTCCTTGTGATGGCCTTGAAATGTGACTGCAAGATCGAGCACAGGTTTCTGCAACAGGCCGCTTTCGGCGCCGACTTGATATGCGGCAATCGCTTCGAGTTCGGCACCAAGTGCAGAGTTGAGGACGCGCACATCGCTGTCTTGCGACTTGCCGCTTTGCGCGGCGAGCGCGTCGTTGCCAGCGAGCAGTGCAACAGCGGTACCGGAGAGCATCAGACCGGACTTACCGAGAAAAGCGCGGCGTGCCGCCAATGGGTTTGTGGCGTTACCGAGAATTAGAAATGACATGATTTTTTCCTTGAATGGTGAGGCGGGGCAAGGGACACGAACGTTCAGGCATCAGGTACCTGAATGTGTTTAATTTTTGTGAGTACACCGGCAACGATGCGATCGCAACGCGAACCCGCAAAGGCAAATGCGCCAGCGAAGGCAACGTCGAATTCACGCGACAACGCCTCGCGCAGCATGCCTCTTGCACGAAAAAAGCGCGTGCGCACGGTTGCCTCGGGAATGCCAAGACTCGCGGCCGTTTCTTCGACGCTCATTTCTTCGACCGCTCGCAAGACGAATACGGTACGAAACGCATCGGGCAGCTCGTCGATCTTCGCTTCGATCAGTCGCCGTGCCTCGGCGCGCGCGGCGAGCGCATCAGGTTGTTCAGGCGCGTTTTGGTATTCGGAGGTTACGTCGTCCATATTGATCTCGATGTCATCTCCGTCAATGGCCGAACCGCCCTCCAGGCGAATCACCTCCGCCCGACGAGTGCGCTTGCGAATACGAGCGAGACTTTCGTTCACCACGATCCGAATCAGCCAGGTGGATAACTTCGCGTCACCTCGAAATGTTTTCATTGCACGAAAAGCGAGGAGGTAGGATTCCTGAACTGCGTCCTCGGCCTCGGCCTCGTCTTTCAGGATGCTGCGCGCCGTGCGATACAGGCTTTGGTTGTGACGCCGCATCAATACGCAAAGCGCGGCTTCGTCCCCGGCGGCAATTCGCCGTGCGATTTCAACGTCCGGCATGGCCTCATGGGCTGCTTCTAGCGCGACCTGACGCATGTGCACTCCTTTTGTTCGTGAATGCCGCGTCTTTACGACGGCTTCAGAACATTAGATGACAGCCGCAGCCACCACGTTCCCAACTTGAAAAAATGTCCTAGCTTCGCGCGTGCGCGCCTCTACATCATGCAATAGCGACCACCCCATACGCGTACGCATATCCGCGATAGGCTCTTTCGCAAATGTCGCGATTTGGAGTTAGGGTCATTGCCGATAAGCTAATCTTCTTCACGACTCCTGCAACGCCGTAAAACCTATGCTCACTCTCTACCACTGCATTAGCGCCCGCTCCTTCCGTGTCCTGTGGATGCTGGAGGAGCTGCGTCTGCCGTACGACTTGCGCATGCTCGCCTTCCCGCCGCGCGCGCATGACAAATCCTTTCTTGAACTAAATCCGCG
>JBDSYI010000160.1:0-4102 GCA_039925745.1 Casimicrobium sp.
CCCGGCGTAGGCCGCCGTAAGCGTGCGGTTCCCCGAGGTGTTCAGCGTGATACTGGCCGTGCCTCCAGCGACGGTTCCTGAAGCTGAGTCGACCCCATCACTGACAGTCACGCTTCCCGTTGGCGTGTCAGTGCCAGGACTGTTGGTGCTGACCGTGTAATTGACGGTGACAGTCTGCCCTGCGTTGGACGGGTTCGGTGTATCCGAAGTGATTGTGACGGTAGTGTCCGCCTTGTTGACCTGGTGGCTTGCGTTGGCGGAGGCGGGGCTGGCGTTGAAATTGGCGTCGCCCAAATAAGTGGCAGTCAGATTTCGCGCCCCCGCGGTGAATAGGGCCACGGAGGCTGGTCCTGCGACGCTCCCGCTGATGCTGTTTACGCCATCGGAAACTTGCACGTTGCCCGTTGGCGCGGTCGGGGAATTGCCCTGCGCTGCAACGACCGTATAGCCAACGGAAACCGCCTGCCCCGTGACAGTGGGGTCGGGCGTGTCGGAGGTGATGGTGGTGGTGACGTTGGCCTTGTTCACCGTAAAGGCAACGGTGTTCACCGACCCGCTCGCGGGCCCGTTGTCCACAACTGCGGTGGCGCTGTGAGCGCCCGCAACTCCGGTGGCTTCGTTGTAAGTCGCCGTCGCAGTCCCCGCTGCCTGAATGGTAGTCTGCTGACCCGTGACCGTACCGCCGATGCCGCTCCACGTGACGGGCTGGCCGATCAGTGCGGTCAGATTGACCGCGGAGATTGCCGCATTCGCAGAATTGCTGAGAAAGCTGGTGGTGAGGGGCGTCGTCTGGTTGGTCTCCAGGGCGCTGGAACTCGCCGTCGTCTTCAACTGGAGCCAGGTGCTGACGTCCAAGGTTCCCCCGCCCGGTCCCAACTTGGCCGCAGTGGTGCCGGGTCCGGTATTGATGCCCCACCAATTGTCCGTCGCGCTCACGTTGCCCTGACTGCCGCCCGCCGAATCTAAGGCGCTGGGCGCCATGGCCGAGGTATTGCCGACGATGCGATTGTGATGCACCTGCACCGTATTGCCGACATCGAAGCTATTCGTGACCGAGATCGCGCCGCCCGTGCCCGATGGGCCGCTCGCGGAATTGCCGCTGAAGGTATTGCGCAAAATGGAAACTGCGAACGTCACGCCCACCGTAAGACGGCCCTGCGCCGCGATGTGGATAGCCCCCCCACTTCCGCCCGTGGTAGTGACGCTGTTATTCGTGAAGATCGAGTCAGTAATGCTCGCCGCGCTACTTCCCGCGCCAGCGAGATTTTCCAGGAAATAACTCACCGCGCCCCCCGCAGTATCCGAATTGGAATTGCTATTGAAGGTGCAGCCGGTGATCGTGAGAGTCCCGCCGCCGTTGTAACGAACCGCCCCGCCCGCGCCGCCCAGGCCGCTTCCCGCAATGACCGAGTTATTCTTAAAAATGCAGTTGGTCAGCGTCAGACTGTTGTTCGGCCCGCCCGCAATGATGGCGCCACCGCCGTAGTTATCGCTCGTAAGCTTGCCGCCCGTGAACTGCACATTGCTGATCGAAGTATGGACATTGGCCTGCGTACCAAACGAACCGATTAAGAAAATGCGGTCTTGCAAGGTCGACGTCATGTTGACAATTGTGGTCGCCGCACCAGCTCCCGCGATGGTCACGTTTGTTCCATCTACGTCGCCAAAGAGGATCCTACCCAGGGAAAGGTTGTAGGTTCCGGCGGGGAGATTGATCGTCTGCGCTCCGCCGATGCTTTGCACTGTCTCGAGCGCGGAGCGCAACGAAATGTTGCCGGAGCCATCAAGTCCGGTTCCCGCGCCCGGGGTGACCGCGTGAGTGTCACTCAACGTGTTCACATTGAAGGTGGCCGCAGAAACCCATCCCGCGGAGGCGAGGCCAATAACAAAAAAAATCAACCCGAAGATCGCATTGCGAACCTGCGAGGCCACGCCGCCGCCGCCTTTGTTCCGCGATGTTGTTGACGCTTTGCGATTCGCAGCGCGTCGCGAATGGGAAACTGAATCAGGCGATGCGGCGACCCGGCCGGAGAGCGGCCCAAGTTGCATTTGTCCGGTGTATCGGCTGTTACGAGTCAGCATCATCGTTACTCCAAAAAGTGCTTGCGGCAGCTTGCACGGCGTTCGTTTGGCGCGGTCGGCATGGAGTGATCTGATGGCCCCCGGCTCGATCCACTTCGGGCGTCTACTGTGCCCTGAATACGAAATAGTACGCCTATGTTTTCCACAACGCCAGCGTTTGATCGGATCGCAACGCACCACTATTTTTGCGCAAGCTGCCCTGTCAGCTTTTGGCTGTAAGCACCACTGCATTGGGGCTAGATGTACAAAAGTTCGCTTATCGACTTAAGCACCGAATATCATTTAGCCCCAATGCAGCGGTGATTTAACGAAAAAGCTGTCAGGCTGAATCAGCGCTCCAAAATGCTCTCGCCACGACCCACGCCAGCAATGCGCCAGCGCACTGCGCCATCACGAAAAGCCCAATACTCGCAGGCGCGATGCCGGAAAAAGTATCGGTGATCGAGCGCGCAATGGTGATCGCCGGATTGGCAAACGAGGTGGAGGAGGTGAACCAGTAGCCTGCTGTGATTGCGGCGGGGACGGTGAGCGCGGTGAGATCAGGGTTTCGTCGCACGGTGCCGAGGATGGTGAACAGCAAAACGAAGGTCGCGACGAACTCGCCGATGCCTTCGCCGAAGGTCGAGCGCGCGTGGGTGGAGGTTTGGATGAGCGCGAGGCCGAACATGGCGTGGGCGAGCATTGCGCCAGCCAGCATTGAGATCATTTGGGTGAGTATGTAGGCGATGAAATCGCGCAGGCTGAGCTCGCCCCGGAGCATCATCACGAGCGACACCACCGGGTTGAAGTGCGCGCCGGAAATCGGGCTGAGCGTGTAGATCAGGACGCCGAGTAAAGTGACCGTCGCCAGCGTGTTGCCGATGAGTGCGACGCCGGCATTGCCCGACGCCAGACGCTCGGCCATGATGCCGCTGCCGATGACGACGCACGCCAGCAATAACGACCCCAGCGCTTCGGTTGCAAGGCGCTTGCCAAGGGGTATGGCTGGCGCTGGCATTAGGGGGCGAGGGTTGCGGTGTTGCCGATGGCTTTCAGTGCGCGCTGTATCGCCAGCGCGTCGAGCGACTCTAGCGGCAATGCCGCGAAGAGCCGCGTGCGCGCCGCAATTTGCTGAAACACTTTGTGAAACGACGCTCGCTTCTGCTCGTCGCTGCCAACCACTGCTGCGGGGTCTTCGTAGCCCCAGTGCGCGGTGGCTGGTTTGCCCGGCAAGTAGGGGCAGACCTCGCCTGCTGCGTTGTCGCATACGGTGATGATGAAGTCCATTTTCGGCGCGTCGGGTGAGGCGAATTCATCCCACGATTTGCTGCGCAGTTGGGCAAGGTCGTATCCGGTCTGTGCAATCATTTCGATGGCAAACTGATTGACCTTGCCGGTGGGATGACTGCCCGCGCTGTAGCCGATGAAACGACCCTGTCCGAGCGTGGTGATTAATGCCTCGGCCATGATGCTGCGCGCGGAGTTGCCGGTGCAGAGGAAGAGGACGTTGTAGGGCGAGATTCGGGTCATGAGTTGGTTCATTTCGCGGGAGTTTTGAAGGCAGGCAGGCAGCATTCGGCCTCGGCGGCTGACTTGCCTCCGGCGCAGCAGTTATCGGTCATGAAGGCGAGCAGCGCATTCATCGTTTCGTAGCGGGCGCGATAAATGACAAATCGGCCTTGCTGTTCGCTGTCGATGAGTGAATTCATGCGCAACTCTTTCAGGTGGAATGACAGCACGGGAGCGCTCACTCCCAGTTGTTCCGCAAGCGTTCCGGCTGCCAGCCCCGCTGAGCCTGCGACTATGAGCGCGCGAAACACGTCGAGGCGAGTGGGCTGCGCTAGCGAGGCGAGGAGTGCGGCGGCTTCTTTTGTTTCCATAGTTAAACAATAATAGAAATATAGAAGTTAATCAAGCGACTTCTACTGGCTGCTTTCCTATTGGGCGGCCGCCGCTAACAATCCACGAGACGTCAAGGGGACACACACTGAAACTCAGGTTAACGGGCGACCCTAAGCTTTCGCGAGCGCCGCCACGGGCG
>JBDSYI010000161.1:0-4975 GCA_039925745.1 Casimicrobium sp.
AATGGGGGCAACGTGCAAACCTATACCCATGCATTACGGCCCGGCAGTCCAGCGCTTGATGCAGGCAGTAACACCGGCGCACCCGCGTTCGACCAGCGCGGCAGCGGATTCCCGCGAATCGTCAACGGCGTGGTCGATATTGGCGCTTTCGAGTCGCCAACGCTTACCGCCTCGCTGCCGTGCAAACTTGACATGGATGGCGACAATCTGGTGACCGCGACGCGCGAGGGTCTGGTGTTGTTGCGCTCGATGCTCGGCTTCGGGGCAGCAGCGGCAGTTAACGGCACCGGTATTTCGCAGTCACAGTGGGACGCCACGCGAAACAACCTGAATGCCAACTGCGGTACAAACTTCTCGCCGTAGGGCATTAAGGCAGCAAGGATATGAGGGGGTGGATATAAGGGGCCAGGCTCTGAGGTTTCCCCACGAATCAGGAGGTGGAACAACGAGTGCTGATGGCATTGGCGGCCTGGGACCTCAGAGCCTGGCCCTTTAATTTAGCCGCTTTAATTTCCGACCGGGACTAATTGCACCAAAAACAAGGCAACCCCACTTAGGATTACTCGGCAGACCTGCATGCCTACGTCACGTCGTCAACTTCCTCCGACAAACTGTCACGATTGCGGCGTCATTTACGCCTGTTCGGCAGGCGAAGAGTTGCTCCCCGCAGCGATCCTCGCAAACCAATGGAGCGTCCGCTGTGGCCACTATTGACCTTGCACACACATCTCTGCGGCCGCTCGGCGGTGGTCGCCCTACGGTGAGGCTAGACGCGACAGCGCCCGCGAGCTTCGAATTTCGATGTCCAGGCTTCATCGCTACCGGCACCATGCGTCTGCGCGGCGCGTCTGGCGAGGCACTGGGTGGCTGGACGCTGGGCTACGTTCAGCTTAAATTTATCGGTACGAATTACGCACGCTACCAGGGGGCGAGGGATCGTGACGGCAGCATTCTGGTGACAGGCAGCAATCAGATTGTCTGCCGCGACACCGACGAGGCGTCGCCCGCAGTCTGGTACGACCCCGTTTCGTGGGGCATTCACGGTGCCCGAGGCACGCGTGTATTGGCCGCAGGAACGACGATTCCGGCATCTGGCTTTCTCGATGTAGTGGCCGGTTTCGGAGACGCGCCGCACCGTTCGTGGCCGACAGTTCATAGCAATACTGCGATTCCGAGTCGCCCGGACAACTTTTTGCACCACGTCGATATCGCGCTGCACTTTTGCACCGTGCTCACCGCACGCGATCCCGCCAACAATTTTCACCTGTTGAAGCACTTTTACTGGAATGTACGTTGGGAGCTGATGTTTACGCGCAGCGCCGCAGGCGTAATTGCGCCGGGGCAAGTCATTCATCAGGAATTGAACATTCAGCGAACCGTACATTCCGGCGCCTCGAACGACCGCCGCTTCCAGCACCGGGAGCTTGCGATGATCATCCCGATCAGCAACACCGTGTCGCGGCAACCGAATCGCGTTCACTGCTCGCGCGACTGGAGTCAAATTTAAGGCTCTGCTTTCAGGAGACGAAAACTGTCAGGCAGAAACCTCCAGCCCGGGGTTCATTTGCTTCTGCTGCCAAATTCGCAACGCTGGAAGCCAGCACTGGCCAGGGGTGGGTCGGCTAACTCATTGAACCCCAACGAATTCCTGCCCGCTTTTTGCGCTAACGTGTCGCTCCCTTTTCGGAGCAACGGTTAAACGGGCCAAAGCGGCCAGGTTCGAATAGGGGTCTGGTCGATTTATGAAGTCTTGCAAAAAAGGAGGACATCAACCGTGAGGCTGCTGCCGATCTAAAACCGCGCCCTGGAGAGATACTGTTTAGCGGGCACAGTCCGAGGGCATGTCCCAGTAGGAACAAACTTTGTCGGGCTTAGACGTCAATAGGGCCGCAGGTTTTATCGAGGAGAAGAAGGGGGCGGCTCATTCACTTTCGAGAACAATGAGGCCACCGGTCTGAGCGCAACGATTAAAAGTAGAAAGTCACCGCACTCGACGCGCAAAGCGACTACAGCGAGTCCGACTGCCGTTAGACGCGACTGATGCCAGTCGGCTCACGCTGCCAGTCCAAAATACAGGGCATGAGCCTCCCTCCGTCATCATTCCCCCCCATCCGTGCCATCGCCATCGACCTTGACGGCACCCTCCTCGACACCATTCCCGATCTTTGCAGCGCGGTCAATCGCACGCTGACGGAGTTGGCGTTGCCTGAATTGCCGTTGCAATTGGTGAAGTCTTTCGTCGGCAAAGGGCTGGGCGAGCATATGCGCAAATCGCTGCTGGCGGTGCTGAAGCGCGAGCCAACCGCGGACGAAAAAGCGCATGCGATGTCGCTCTACAAGAAACATTACTCCGCACACATCGCCGATCACACGACGATTTACCCCGGTGTGGTCGAGGGTCTGGATGCGTTCAAATCACGCGGACTGAAGATGTCCGTGGTGACCAACAAGTGGACGAGCTACACCGAAACACTGCTGGCGCACTTCAAGCTGGCGCCTTACTTTGATCATCTCGTCTGTGGTGACACGCTGACCACCAACAAGCCTGACCCTGGCATGATGTTCTATTCCGCCGGGCGTTTTGGCGTGCATCCGCGCGAGATGCTGATGATCGGCGATTCGGGCAACGACAGCCGCGCGGCGCAGGCGGCGGGCTCGCCGGTGGTGCTCATGACTTATGGCTATAGCGAGGGCGAAAACCTTGTCGATTTGCACGCAAACGCAATCGTGGGTACATTTACGGATATTCCTGCACTGCTCGAACCCTGATTTTTCTCAGGCGAGCGCAAAAAGCACACAACATGTTCCCGTCAGTCCGCGTAACACCCATCGGGTGGCAAAGCTCTAGAGGTGGTTGGCGTTAGCCATTCCATCTTGCCTTTGCGCGCGTTGCGAGCGCCCGCGTTTGAACCTAGCCCCGCAAGCTTGCTAGAAACGCCGCAACAAAGAACCTGACTTTGACCTGCTCCACATCCGGAGCACTGCACGGAACACATCATGACCGAACAAGAATTTTTGAAGCTTGCTCAACAGGGCTTCACCCGCATCCCGCTGGTTGAGCAGACGCTCGCCGACCTCGATACGCCGCTGTCGATTTACCTGAAGCTCGCGAATGACCGCTACACCTTCCTGCTGGAATCGGTGGTTGGCGGCGAGCGCTTTGGCCGTTACAGCTTCATCGGGCTACGCACCCGCACGCGTATCGAGGTTCGTGGCAACGAGATCACGCACATCACGCCGCTGGGACCGAACAAACAGACTGTTTCCGATCCGCTCGATTACATCGCGGCTTATCAGGCGCAGTTCAAAGTCGCGACAATTCCCGGTTTGCCGCGTTTTTGCGGCGGTTTGACGGGGTACTTTGGTTTCGAGACCGCGGGTTACATCGAGCCGCGACTGGGCAGACGCTATGCCGAGCAGCCGCGCGTTGATCAGATGGGCGTGCCGGATATTGTGCTGCTGCTGACTGAAGAGCTGGCAGTCGTCGATAGTCTCTCGGGAACGATCTCGCTGATTGTCTACGCGGATCCTTCGAAACCTGATGCTTTTCAGCGCGCAACGGAGCGTCTGGCTGAGTTGCGCGCCAAATTGCGCGAACCAGCGAAATTACCGCTGCAGCACGCGACCACCGTCGTCGACGCACAATCGCAGATGGGCGAGGCCGCCTACGTTGCTGCGGTGCAAGTCTGCAAGGACTACATCGCGGCGGGCGATTGCATGCAGGTGGTGCCATCGCAGCGCATGGTGATGGATTTTCCCGAGCCGCCGATTTCACTGTACCGTGCGCTGCGTACGTTGAACCCAAGTCCGTACATGTTCTTCTACAACTTCGGCGACTTCCACGTCGTCGGCGCATCGCCAGAAATTCTGGTGCGCAAGGAAGGCGAAACGGTCACCGTGCGCCCGATCGCAGGGACCCGTAAACGGGGTGCAACGCGTGAGGAAGACGATGCATTGGCGGCTGAACTGTTAGCCGACGAGAAAGAACTGGCGGAGCATTTGATGCTGATCGATCTTGGCCGAAACGATGTGGGTCGCATCGCGAAAACGGGATCGGTTGTCGTGAAGGACAAGATGATCATTGAGCGCTACTCGCATGTGATGCACATCGTGAGCAACGTCGAGGCGACGCTCAAACCCGGCACCAACAACATCGATGTGCTGCGAGCTACGTTCCCGGCGGGTACGCTCTCAGGCGCCCCCAAGGTCCGCGCGCTTGAAATCATCCACGAAGTCGAGCCCGTCAAGCGCAGTGTGTACGGCGGCGCGGTCGGGTATATGAGTTATCAGGGCGACATGGATATGTGCATTGCCATTCGCACAGCGGTAATTCAAAACGGCAAGCTGTACGCGCAGGCGGGTGCGGGTATCGTTCACGACTCCGTGCCGTCCAAAGAGTGGGAAGAGACGTTGCAAAAGACACGCTCGGTGTTGCGCGCGGCGGAAATGGTGCAACGCGGTTTAGATGGAGTCCAATCATGAAAATTATCGATCTTCGTAGTGACACGGTCACTCGTCCTACCCCCGGCATGATCGCCGCCATGAGCGCCGCAGCAGTGGGCGACGACGTATGGGGCGACGATCCGACCGTCAACCGTCTGCAAACGATGACCGCCGAGATGACGGGTAAAGAGGCTGCGCTGTTTTTTCCATCCGGCACGCAGAGCAATCTCGCGGGATTGATGTCGCACTGCGAACGCGGCGACGAATACATTGTCGGACAGATGGCGCACACTTATCGCTGGGAAGGCGGCGGCGCAGCCGTGCTCGGCAGCATTCAACCGCAACCGCTGGAGCAAGAGACGGACGGCACCATGCCGCTGGCGAAAATTGCAGCGGCAATCAAACCGTTCGGCCCGGGACTCGGCACGCATTTCGCACGCACCAAGTTGCTGGCGCTGGAGAACACCTGGGGCGGTCGCGTGCTACCGCAGAGCTACGTGCGCGATGCGGCGACACTTGCGCGTAGCAAGGG
>JBDSYI010000162.1:0-1735 GCA_039925745.1 Casimicrobium sp.
GCACGCCAAACGGTTTTGCCTGCGCTCGGCGTGGGCCAAGGTAGCGCTCTGGATGATGAGATCAAACACGCATTGGCATAACTCGTCACGCTCGCTGGGTGAGCCTGTTCATCGATGACTTCAACCTCGTGGCCGTCACGCCAAAGGTAATACGCGGTGGCAACGCCGATCAGTCCGGCACCGAGGACGATGACTTTCATAGGGCGATCATGACGCGGCTGGAGCACCTGAAACAGTTTGTCCGTCCTGCACCGCGGGAGCCGTTCTATCGCGATTATTCACAACGAGCTATCGCGGCAAAACCGCTCCCACACTGAGTTCAAATTGCAAACGTTGCGGTCACTGGCGCATGATCGGACGGCTTTTCGCCTTTGCGCTCATTGCGATCAATCACGCAGGCGGTACAGGTGTCGGCAACGACAGGCGACGCGAGGATGTGATCGATACGCATGCCGAGATTTTTCGGAAAGCCCAACATGCGGTAGTCCCACCACGTAAACGTCTTCGGCGGATGATCAAATTTGCGGAAGCAATCGACCAATCCAAGACTGACCCAGTGCTCATACGCGGCGCGCTCTTGGTCGGTACAAAGCACCTGCCCCGCCCACAGCGCGGGATCGTGAACGTCGGCGTCGGTGGGTGCGATATTGAAGTCACCGACCACCACGAGCTTTTCGTATTTCGCGCGCTCATCGGCCAACCACGCGCTTACTGCGTCAAGCCAGCGTAACTTGTATTGATATTTATCCGAATCAACGCTCTGGCCGTTGACCACGTACAAGTCGATGACTCGCAAATCCCCAATCGTGACCGCAATGGCTCGGCATTGCTCATCGGCAAAACCCGGCACGCCCATCACCACATCAGTGAACTCAGGCAACGAATTTTTGGCAAGAATCGCCACGCCGTTGTAGGTCTTTTGCCCGAACACGGCGGCGCGATAACCGAGCGTCTCAAAAGTTTCGTGGGGGAACTTATGCGTCTCGAGCTTAAGTTCCTGCAGGCAGAGCACATCGCTCTGGTTGGCGCGTAACCAGGCCTCAGCGCGACCCAGACGAGCGGTGAGGGAATTGACGTTCCACGTGGTGATCTTCAACGTCACGCCAGCAACTAGCCTTTAGCCGGCGCCGCTTTTGTCTTGTCGGCATCAGTGCCAGCCTTCGGTGGGGGCGGATCCATGCCGGCACGATCCTCAACCGGTTTCGGTTTCGAGAATGGCGGTGTCTTCGGGTAACCCGCCGCGTCGAGCGCGCTGGACCAGGCAGATTCACTCCAGCCTGACAGGCGTTTTTCGCCGATCTTGATCACAGGAACGACGGTGCCACCCGTTTCTTCCTTGAATTTTTTGTTCAATTCGATGGTGCGCGTGGGGTCGACAACGGTGTGTGGAATGCCGCGCTTGTTCAGGAATGCCTTGGCGGCGTCACACGATTCGCCGCACTCGCTGACATAAACGGTGACCGGATTTTTCTTTTGCGCGTCCTGTGTGACGAGCGACGGCTCATTGTTCTGTATGGAGCTGCCGCTGACATTTTTTTCCTGCACACCTTTGGTTCCGGCCGGTGGCGGTTGGTCGGAATACTGCACGCGTCCGCTCGCATCGACCCAACGATAGACCTGTTGCGCGGAAACAGAACTCGCCACGGCTAAAGACAGCGCGATTGCTGAGACCGCTGATAACGAAATAAATTTCTTCATGTCAATACTCCTGAAATTTTCCCGGCGCGCCAATTAC
>JBDSYI010000163.1:0-7453 GCA_039925745.1 Casimicrobium sp.
CAAAGTCTTCTCGAAGGACGACCACGTCTACACCTTCAATCTGCTCGGTGAAGACGGCCATCGACGGCCCGCGTTTATCAATCTTCAGCAATATTATGCGGAGGGTTATCTGTGTGACGCAGTCATACAGCAGCCGAATATAGAGATGCGCTGGAAGAGCAAGGTGACTGGTGTCGTCAACCGGGTTGATGACGTCGAGCTCACAGTTGAGTCGCCTGAAGGCACTGAATCGCTGACGGCCGACTATGTGATCGCGTGCGATGGTTCGCGCTCACTCGTGCGCAGCGCGCTTGGACTGGAATCAAAAGGACAGGTCTTTCGTGACCGTTTTTTGATTGCCGACGTAAAGATGACCGCGCCCTTCCCGACCGAGCGCTGGTTCTGGTTTGACCCACCGTTTCACCGTAATCAATCGGTACTCTTGCACAAGCAGCCCGACGACGTATGGCGCATTGATTTTCAGCTCGGCTGGGATGTCGATCCCGACGAAGAAAAAAAGCCGGAGCGTGTGCGGCCTCGTGTGCAAGCGCTTCTCGGTGCAGACGCAGAGTTCGAATTCGAGTGGCTCAGCGTCTACACCTTCGCCTGCATGCGCATGGAAAAATTTCGGCACGGACGCGTGCTGTACGCCGGAGATTCGGCACATCTGGTGTCGCCATTTGGCGCACGTGGCGCGAATTCAGGCGTGCAGGATGCCGACAATCTTGCTTGGAAACTCGCGCTTGTATTGCGAGGTGAAGCGCCTGATCGTCTGCTCGACACCTACGCGAGCGAACGGGAATTCGCTGCTGATGAAAATATTTTGAATTCGACGCGTGCAACGGATTTCATCACACCCAAAAGCGAAGTCAGCAAGTTGTTTCGCGATGCAGTACTGGCGCTTGCGAAGGACCACCCGTTTGCGAGGCGCATTGTGAATTCAGGGCGGTTATCGGTGCCCGCAACGCTTCACGAATCCGCTTTGAATACGCCCGACACGGATGATTTTTCCGGCACGATGACGCCGGGTGCGGCGGCGGTCGACGCTCCGATAAAGAACTGCGGCATAGCGGCTTGGTTTCTCGATTGCCTCGGATCAGAATTTGTGTGCGTGACGCTAGGTAATTCGAACGAACTGTGTTTTGCCTCCGAGCGCCCTCAAGGCGCGAAGCGGCAGCGCCAGATCATCGCCTCGGCCGAATGGATCGCCCGTTATGACGCCCGCCCCGGTACCTCCTACCTATTCCGCCCAGACCAGCATGTATGCGCGCGCTGGCGAAAGCACGACGAAGCAGCAGTTCGTGCGGCTATTGCGCGTGCGACCTGTAACGATTGAGGAGCACTAATTTGGCCACGCTCAACATCGAACCGAATATGAAAGACTTCGACGCGTTCTACGAGGCGCTAATCGATACGCACCGCGAGTTGTTGCCTGCGCAAAGTCATGAGGTCAATGCAAAACTCGTGCTGCTGCTCGCTAACCATATCGGTGACCTTGATGTTCTAAAAGACGCAATGCAAAGGGCTTTGAAATGACTTTTTCTGCAATCGCTTATCAAACGGGTTTCGGCAATGAATTCACGTCGGAAGCGCTTCCCGGCGCTTTGCCGATAGGCCGCAATTCGCCGCAAAAGTGTCCGTACGGTCTATACGCCGAACAGCTCACCGGCAGCGCATTTACTGCCTTGCGGGGCGACAACAAGCGCTCCTGGCTGTACCGTATCCGCCCATCGGCGATGCACTCGTCGTTCAAACAAATTGGCAACGGCAGACTCATCAGCGACTTCGGCGCCACGACCACACCGCCGAATCAGTTGCGCTGGAATCCGCTGCCCATTCCTGCCGAACCCACTGATTTCATACAGAGCTTGGTGACCTACGCCGGCAACGGTGATGCGCACGCTCAATCGGGCTGCGGCATTCATCTCTATGCCGCCAATCGCTCGATGACGAATCGCGCGTTCTACAACGCCGATGGCGAAATGTTGATCCTCCCGCAACAGGGTCGCCTGCGTTTTGTTACTGAGCTTGGCGTGATCGAAGTAGAGCCACAAGAGATCGTGGTGATTCCTCGCGGTGTGCGCTTTCGCGTCGAGCTGATGGATGAGGTCGCACGTGGCTATATCTGCGAGAACTTCGCGGCTCCATTTCGTCTGCCTGACCGTGGCCCAATTGGTGCAAACGGGCTCGCCAATCCTCGTGATTTTTTGACACCCGTCGCAGCGTACGAAGATAAAGACGTATCAACCGAGCTAGTCGCGAAATTTGGCGGCAATCTCTGGTCTGCAAATATGGGGCATTCGCCATTCGATGTCGTCGCATGGCACGGAAACTACGCGCCGTACAAATACGATCTGCGCCGTTTTAACGCGATTGGATCGATCAGCTACGACCATCCTGATCCGTCGATATTCCTTGTTTTGCATTCTGCGTCCGACACCCCGGGCGTAAGCAACACCGACTTCGCGATCTTCCCGCCGCGTGTGCTCGCGATGCAGGACACCTTCCGTCCGCCCTGGTTTCATCGCAACAACGCGAGCGAATTTATGGGCTTGATTCACGGCGCGTATGATGCAAAAGCCGAAGGATTTTCTCCCGGTGGCGCAAGCTTGCATAACTGTATGACCGGTCACGGGCCAGATGCCGAAACGTTTGAAAAAGCATCAAACGCTGACACAACGAAGCCGCACTACATCACCGACACGATGGCATTCATGTTTGAGACCAAAGCTGTGATTCGACCCACGCAGCAGGCGTTGCAGTCTCCTGAGTTGCAACAGAACTATATTGAGTGCTGGCAGGGAATAAAAAAGTATTTTGATCCCAACAATCCATAGCCCGGATGCTCGCATCCAGGTTCCCCAACCCGACAAAACCCGATTGGCGCTTCGCGATTGACTTACGATCCCGGATGCGAGCATTCGGGCGACAGGAATATGACACTACTGAACGAAACCCACGATCCAGCACTGCAATCCTTCGTCGAATCAGCGAACGATGGTGTAACCGATTTCCCCATTCAAAACCTGCCGTTCGCAGTGTTCCGTCGTGCGGGCTCAGACGAAGGTTTTCGAGGCGGTGTAGCCATTGGCGATGAGGTGCTTGATCTTGCAAAACTCGCCCGATCACTCGTACTGAGCGGTGTAGCCGCCGAAGCATGCAGCGCCGCCGCAGAACCAACGCTCAACCGCCTGATGGCGATGGGGCAAGCTACTTGGTCCGCACTGCGATTGGCAGTGTCACAAGCGCTGCGGACAGGATCACCACATGAGGCGATCATCGTCGGCTGCCTGATCGCCCAAAGCGATGTGGAATTCGCTCTGCCCGCGCACATTGGCGACTACACCGACTTCTACACCTCGGTTTACCACGCCGCCAATATCGGCCGTCTATTTCGTCCAGATAACCCATTGCTTCCAAACTACAAGTGGGTGCCGATTGGCTATCACGGTCGCGCATCGTCGGTCGCCATTTCGGGTCAGACCTTCCCACGGCCTTTGGGTCAGATCATGCCAGCTGGGGCCTCAGAGCCGGTGCTCAGCCCGAGCAAACGATTGGACTACGAGCTTGAGCTCGGCATCTTTGTCGGACAAGGAAACGCGCTGGGTAGTCATGTCGAGATTGCAAATGCAGAGTCGCATGCGTTCGGCATTTGCTTGCTGAACGATTGGTCAGCGCGCGATTTGCAGGCGTGGGAATATCAGCCACTCGGGCCCTTTTTAGCGAAGAACTTTGCCACCACGATTTCGCCATGGATCGTGACGCTGGAAGCGCTTGCTCCTTATCGCGTTGCGTGGTCGCGTGTCGCTGATGATCCACAGCCGCTACCCTATCTCGACTCACCAGAAAACCGCCAACAAGGCGCTTTGGATATCCAAATCGAAGTGTTAATCGAAACGGCGCGGATGCGGGAGCAGGCGCTTCCCCCCGAGCGTCTGTGTCTGACGAGCTATCGGCACGCTTATTGGACGCTCGCGCAACTCATTACCCATCACACGGTGAATGGCTGCAATTTGCGAGCAGGTGATCTGCTTGGGACCGGCACTTTGTCTGGGCCCACGCCCACAGAAGCTGGTGCGCTGATAGAACTGACCGTTGGCGGCAAACAACCCGTCACATTAAACACCGGCGAATCGCGTACTTTTCTCGAGGATGGAGACGCTGTAATCCTGCGGGCACATTGCGAAAAAGTAGGCGCGACACGTATCGGTTTTGGACAGTGTTACGGACGAATTTCTCCAGCAGTTGCGCGATAACATCGAAAATTAGCGGGGGTTTTCGCGAGCGCACGACTTCAGTGTTCCCGCTAGCATTCCCCTTAGTTTGCAATCAAATGGAGGCGAAATGAATTTGACTATCAAGGCAGCGGTATTGGGTACAGCTTTGGCGATGACTGGCGCTGCACAGGCGCAAGAAATCACGCTGAAGTTCTCGCACTTTTGGGCACCAGGCGCGATGGCTCCGAACAAAGTCATGGCCCCGTGGTGCGACAAGATCAACAAAGAATCCGGCGGTAAGCTCAAGTGCCAGTTTTTCCCGGCGATGCAGCTCGGTGGGACGCCTGCGCAACTGTTTGATCAGGCCAAAGACGGCGTGGCCGATATCGTCTACACCTTGCCTGGATACACAGCGGGTCGCTTCCCGTTGATGGAGGTGTTCGAGCTTCCGTTCATGAACGAAAACGCGGAAGCGTCGTCGCAAGCGGTGTGGGAGTATTACCTGACAACGCCTGCCGTGCAAAAGGAATTCGCTGGCGTCAAACCGCTCATGTTTCATACGCATGACGAGGGCTATGTTCACACCCGTGATAAGCAGATCAAAACGCTCGCCGACTTTAAGGGCCTGAAAATGCGTGCGCCAACGCGTCAGACCAACAAGCTGCTGTCGAAGCTAGGCGCGACGCCAGTTTCAATGCCACTCCCAGCGATACCCGACGCAATTAGCAAGGGTGTGATCGATGGATTTATGCTGCCATGGGAAGTCATCCCAAGCGTGAAACTGCATGAAATGGTGAAGTTCCACTCTGAGACCGACCCGAAAGAGCGAGCACTCTACAGCGCTGTTTTCATCATGGCGATGAACCAGGCGAAATACGACTCCCTCCCTGCGGATCTGAAAAAAGTGATCGACAATAATTCGGGCGCGGCGCTGGTCAAGCAGACTGGCAAGACGTGGGACGAATCTGCAGCGCCGGGACGGAAAGCGGCAGAGGATCACAAAAACACGTTCTACATGATTCCCGCAAGCGAACTGGCGAATTGGCGCACGGCGTCAGCGAGTTTGTATGACGAATGGGTTGCCGACGCAACGGCCAAGGGCAACGACGGCAAGGCGCTGCTGGCGAAGGCGCAAGGCTTGGTCAAAAAGTACGAGAAGTAGGCAGGCCCCGTCACCACTTAAGAGCATCGTTGGGCTGGCATTGCCCGCTTAACGATCTGCTCACAAACCACGCCGAGGCATTCGCGCAACCTGTCAGGTTCGCACGATATGCTGTGCGCTCCTTCCGATGACCGCATCAAAAAATAGTTGACGACTAAATAGTGAACTGGACTCGCTGGATTGAGCGCATATCGCTCTGGTTTGCTTATGTCGGTGGCGTCATGTTGATGCTGATCGCATTGATGACGGTTATCTCGGTATTTAGCCGCAAGTTATTCGATCAACCCATCCCCGGAGATGTGGAGATCACGCAATATGTAATTGCAGTGGCAATCTCTGCATTTTTTCCGTATTGCCTGTTCTCGGGTGGCAATCTGATCGTCGATTTCTTCACCGCGAAAGCAAGTGAGAACTCTCGGCGAGTGCTCGACGCAGTAGGCGCACTTACGCTCGCCTTCGCGATGGGCCTGTTCGCTTGGCGCACTTTCGTGGGGACGATATCAGTCAAAAGCTCGGGTGAAACTTCAATGGTGATCAGCATGCCATTGTGGTGGACCTACGCCTTGATGGCCCCGTGCTTTGCGCTAGCTACGCTCGCCGCTTTAGCGCTTGCGGCGAAGATTCTGCGTGGTGATACTGGTAGTCGATCCGCAGACGGCGTGCAGCCATGACAACACCGACGCTGATCGGACTTGGGCTCCTTGCCCTGATGATGCTGCTAATGGTCATTCGCGTACCTATCGCCGCGACAATGTTGATTCCTGGCTTCATCGGTTACTGGTTGCTAGCTTCGCCCGAAGCACTGCTTGCACATCTGAAGGGAGTGGCGTTCGCTCGCTTGTCGGTGTATGACCTTTCGGTGATTCCACTTTTTTTGCTGATGGGGTATTTCGCGACACAAGGTGGGTTGTCGCGAGATCTGTTCCGCGCCGCGAATGCCATGATCGGCCACGTCAAAGGTGGTATGGCCATGGCGGCTGTGCTCGCTTGTGCAATGTTTGGAACCGTTTGTGGTTCGTCGGTTGCAACGGCGGCGACCATCGGGCAGGTAGCTATTCCCGAGATGAAACGCCTGGGCTACAGCGGACGAATTTACACCGCAACGCTTGCGGCAGGTGGCACGCTTGGCATCCTGATTCCGCCTTCAGTAATCCTGATTGTCTACGGCATCTTGACCGAACAAAACATCGCCAAACTGTTCGCAGCCGCAATCATCCCTGGCATCATGGCCATGATTGGCTATTTGTTCGCCATCATGTGGTTTGCCAGAAAATATCCTGAGCATTGCCCACAGGCACCACGTCAATCAACTGCAGACCGCATAGCAGCACTGAAGCCCGTATGGCCGATCGTGATTATCTTCATCGTCGTGTTTGGCGGCATTTATGGCGGCGTATTTTCACCGACTGAAGCGGCTTCGGTTGGCGCACTCGCCACCTTCATCGCAGCCCTCGCCAAAGGCGAACTCACGATGAAAGGCGTGCAAGAAAGCTTTCTAGGTACGGCCTCCAACACCGGAATGATCTTCCTGATTTTTCTCGGCGCAGACTTGCTTAATTCGGCGCTAGCGCTATCGCAAATGCCCGCTCAGCTTGCGCAATGGGTGTCGGCCTCTGGCGCATCCCCGGTGTTCATCATCGTACTCATTTTGCTGTTCTACATCATCCTTGGCGGTGTGATGGACGAGATGAGCATGATCCTTTTGACGCTGCCTATCGTTTTTCCAATTGTGATCGGTCTCGACATTTACGGCATGGACGTTCAGAGCAAGGCGATCTGGTTCGGCATGTTGATCCTGATGGTCGTGCAAATCGGGCTGATCGCGCCACCGGTAGGGCTCAATGTCTACGTGATCAACGGATTAGCCAGAGATGTTCCGATGGCCGAAAGTTATCGCGGAATCCTGCCCTTTCTTGTGACAGACTTTATCCGCACGGGCTTGCTGGTAATCTTTCCATCGCTTTCGCTGTGGCTTGTTAAATTTATGAATTGAGCAGCGATCACAGTTCGCATCACTGTTACTTTCGTGACTTTCATCACTGCTACATTCCGCCTATCTATGCCGACATTTCTAATCACCGATTTCGACGCGACT
>JBDSYI010000164.1:0-4526 GCA_039925745.1 Casimicrobium sp.
AGAAGTTCGACGTCGCCGGGACCTGCGCCTACTAAAAATACTTTGCCTGCTTTAGGCTGCTTCTGGAGTGACTTCATGAGTGGCTTTAAGCACCTGCCGTGCCAGCCAGTCGATCCACGGCGGCATCTCGCGTTTGCCCTGAATCACTGACTCGATATAGGCGACCGTTGTCGCGATATCGCAAGTGTCAGGCAGGTCGTGAGCGGTCACACCGGACCAATCGTGCATAAACGAAGCACTGTTTTGGAATATCTGAACCGGTACCGCACGTTTTGGGTGCAGGATCGGCTCGCCTTCGCAACCTCGGAAGACGACCGCCGATGCGCCAGGCACAGACGCCAGATGAGCCGACATTCGCTCGATATAGTCGCCGTGAGTGAGGGCGACTACACGCAGGCTGGGGCCGACTATCGGCTGCAACAGTTTTGCAACGGTGTGCGGCGTGGAGCGCACGCCGATGCGCCAGCGATTAGCGATCAAGACGGCGAGTTTCGGATGAATAGCGTCGAGCGGAGCGAAAGCAAAGCCGGTGGCGGCCAACGCTCGCGCGGCGGCTTCGCCAGACTCAGCAACAGCAAAGCCCAATGCCTCGAACAAGGCAAAAGTCGTGACGCGGGACGGATCGGCGCGGACGCCCTGCAGCAGCACCTTTGCGCCGCGCTGTGCCAGCGTCCACGCCAACAGCGGCGTCAAATTCGGCAACTGCCGCGCGCCGTTGTAGCAGGGCAGCACAACGACGGGTTCGGCGCTCGCGACCTGAAAGGCGAGCGTGGCCTGCATCGCCCCGACAAACGCAGCCAGCTCCTCCGCCGTTTCACCCTTAATCCGCATCGCCAGCCACCATGCGCCAAGCTGCACGTCACTGATTTCACCGTTCAAGAGCGCGGTGAACGCCTCGCGGGCAATGTGCGGCTCCAGCCCCCGCGCACCGCGCGCGCCGCGGCCGACTTCTTTGATGATGGCGTGGAAGTTCATGGGATCAACAGCTTTTTAATGAAAGGGCTTTCAGACAGGGGCCGGAACCGCAACAATACGATTTCCGACTTATTCACTTTATGGCATCTAGCCCCCATAAAATGGCGTCGTTAGCGAAAAGCTGATCGTTTCAGCAAGAGCGCAAGCAAAGGATCTCGTCACCCGACCAGGTTGAAGTTGGTGGCAACCACCGTAGTGCCTCGCGTGGTCCTTCGCTGTAGCTCAGAATGACCATTCGTTTGCGATTTTTTTCCGCTCCGTCGAGCAAGGCACCGCTTGACCTAGCGCATCCCCGGAATCTTGCCCTTCATCCCCGGCATGCCGCTCAAACCGCGCATCAGTTTGCCCATGCCGCCCGAGGAGAATTTTTTCATCATGGTCTGCGTCTGCTCGAACTGGTTAAGCAGCCGATTCACTTCCTGCACCTGAACGCCCGCGCCCGCTGCGATGCGGCGTTTGCGCGTGGCTTTGATGAGATCGGGCTTCCGTCGCTCGAGCGGCGTCATCGAGTTGATGATGCCTTCCATGCGACCGACCTGCTTCTCGTCGACGCCGCCGGATTTTGCGGCAGCCTGCTGCAATTCGTGTGGCATTTTGTCAAGCAGGCCCTGCATGCCGCCCATTTTTTTCATCTGACCAATCTGCTGCTTGAAGTCTTCAAGATCGAACCCTTTCCCACTCTTGACCTTGGCGGCGAGTTTCTGCGCGGCGTCCATGTCCACGGCCTTGGCGGTGGCCTCGACCAGCGAGAGCACGTCGCCCATGCCCAAAATGCGGCCGGCCATACGCTCGGCGTGAAAGGCCTCCAGACCATCCAGCTTTTCGCTGACGCCAGCGAACTTGATCGGAACGCCCGTAATTTCGCGCACTGATAGCGCTGCGCCGCCGCGCGAATCACCGTCAAGCTTGGTGAGAATGACGCCAGTGAGCTTCAGGCGCTCGTTGAACGCTTTGGCCGTGTTGACCGCGTCCTGCCCAAGCATGGCGTCAACCACGAACAGCGTTTCGGCGGGTTTGACCGCGGCGCTGATTGCAGCAGCCTCGGCCATCATCGCCTCATCGATCGCCAACCGTCCAGCGGTATCGACGATCACCACGTCGAAATAGCGAACCCGCGCCCATTCAATGGCGGCTTTGGCGATTTCAACCGGTTGCGTGCTGTGAGTCGCCTCCGGCGTGTAGAACTCGACGTCTACTTGCGCCGCCAGCGTTCTCAGCTGCTCAGTCGCGGCCGGGCGGTATACGTCGCACGGCACCAACAGAACTTTCTTTTTTTGCTCAAGCTTTAAAACCCGCGCCAGCTTGCCAGCGGTCGTCGTTTTGCCTGCGCCTTGCAGACCTGCGAGCAGGATAACGGCAGGCGGCGTTACGGCGAGATTGAGACCCGATGACTCGCCCGTTTGCGGGCTCATCAACGACACCAGCTCGCGATTGACGATACCGATGAAGGCTTGCCCTGGCGACAACGATGTGGCAACCTCAGCACCGACGGCGGCAGTTTTCACGCGCTCAATAAACGCTTTGACCACGGGCAGCGCGACGTCAGCCTCAATCAGCGCGAGGCGAACTTCGCGCAGCGCGTCCTGCAAGTTCGATTCGGTTAGACGCGCCTCTCCGCGCACGGTTTTGACAAGTCGGGCGAAGCGTTCAGTTAATTGATTAGCCATGAATTCTTTTTAAGCAGCACTAATTGCATTTTAGGCGGTCATTGGGCGTGGCAGACATCATCCATTCGGGCGACGCACAACGTAAAATCAGCTTTACAACCAAGTGCTTACGCGGCACACTGCTGAACTTACCTGAAACTCAATTTATAAATTTGTAACCAGAGTGGCTATTTCGTCCTCCCCCGTTTTGCTTTCCGGCCTCGGCCGCGCCCTGGTTCAGCACGCTGTGTTGCGCCAGGCCGATGCTGATCAGACACAGATTCAGGCTAACGCGTCGTCGCTGACATTTGTCGAGCAGTTGATCTCGTCGAAACGTGTGACCTCCAGTCAGCTGGCTGAGTTTGCCTCGCAAACCTTTGGCGTGCCACTGTTTGATCTGGCGACGTTCGACACGACGTCGATCAATCAGGAATGGATCGACGTCAAGCTCATCATGGCGCGGCGGGCGCTGCCGCTGCACAAGCGTGGCAACCGATTGTTTGTTGCTGTGTCCGACCCGACCAACCTTCAGGCTCTGGAAGAGTTCCGCTTTAAAACGAGTCTAATCGCCGAGCCGATTGTCGTTGAAGATGAGAAGCTCGCGCGCGCCATTGCAACGGTTGCCGAACGAAACGACAAGACACTTTCCTCGCTTGATGTCGGTGACGATTTTGATCTCGACATCAAGGTGGACGACGGTACATCGCCAGAGGACGACGGTGGCGGCGAAGTCGACGACGCGCCAGTCGTCCGCTACATCCAGAAAATATTGCTCGATGCGATCAATGCAGGCGTGTCTGATGTGCATTTCGAGCCGTACGAAAAGTTCTATCGGATTCGCTACCGACTCGACGGCGTTCTGATGGAGGTGGCCAAACCACCGCTGGTGATAAAGGACAAAATTTCATCGCGTATCAAGGTGATTTCGCGGCTAGATATTTCTGAGAAACGCGTGCCGCAAGACGGCCGCATGAAGCTGCAGCTCACCAAAAATCGATCAATTGATTTTCGGGTGTCGACGCTGCCCACGCTGTACGGTGAAAAAATCGTAATGCGTATTCTCGATTCGTCGAATGCCATGCTGGGCATTGACGCGCTCGGATACGATCCTGATCAAAAGGCAACGCTGCTGGCAGCGATTGGCCGACCGTACGGCATGATTCTGGTAACGGGCCCGACCGGCTCAGGGAAGACTATTTCGCTGTACACGTGCCTGGGACTGCTGAACAAACCGGGTATCAATATTTCCACCGCAGAAGACCCGGCCGAGATCAATTTGCCAGGGGTCAATCAGGTCAACGTCAACGACAAACAAGGGCTAACTTTCGCGGTGGCACTTAAGTCATTTTTGCGGCAAGACCCAGACATCATCATGGTCGGTGAGATCCGAGATCTGGAAACAGCCGAAATCGCAATCAAAGCGGCTCAGACCGGTCACCTGGTATTGTCCACGCTGCACACGAACGATGCACCCGCAACGCTTGTGCGGCTTTCCAACATGGGTGTGGCGGCGTTCAATATCGCGTCCAGCGTGCTGTTAATCACGGCACAACGCCTGGCGCGCAAACTATGCGCCGTGTGCAAGAAGCCAGCGGACATTCCGGTGGAAACGTTGCTCGCATCTGGATTCAAAGAATCCGACATTGATGGCACGTGGGTTCCGTATAAGCCGGTCGGCTGCGACACTTGCAAAGAATCTGGCTACAAAGGTCGCGTGGGCATTTACGAGGTCATGCCGATCACTGAGGACATGCAGCGCATCATCATGAGCAGCGGCACCACGCTCGACATCGCCGCCCAGGCCAAGCGCGAAGGCGTCAAGAACCTGCGAGAATCTGGCTTGATCAAGGTACGACAGGGCGTGACCTCGCTCGAAGAAATTGAAGCCGTCACCAATGCCTGATC
>JBDSYI010000165.1:0-1973 GCA_039925745.1 Casimicrobium sp.
GAGCTGATGCAACTCCGGCATGCCGCAAGCGCGCGGCCCCTGATTACGCACAATCACCACACTATCAGCGACAAAGCGATTGGCTTTGAATGCAGCGATCACATCGGTCTGCGCATCGAACACGTGGGCTGGCGCAGTGATCACGCGATGCTCCGTTGCGACAGCGGAAATTTTCAAAATGGCGTGGCCGAGATTGCCCCTCAGGAGGCGCAGACCGCCCTCGGCGCTGAACGGTTCTGCGACAGGGCGTAGCACGGTGAGGTCTTCCGATTTTGCAACTGCGGGTGCGTAGTTGAGCTTGTGCGTGTCCGCGCTCAATGCCTGCGTGTAAAGTGACAAACCGCGCCCCATCACGGTATCGACGTCATCATGCATAAGCCCTGCATCAAGCAATTCACGCAGCAAAAACGCAGTGCCACCGACGCGATTGAACTCGTTCACATCGGCATCACCATTCGGATAGAGCCGCGTCAATAGAGGCGCCGCACGAGACAGCGTATCGATGTCCTGCCACGTCATTTCAAAGCCTGCTGCGCGCGCGATGGCAACCCAGTGCATCGTGTGATTGGTCGAACCGCCGGTCGCTAACAGTGCGACGATTGCGTTGACCAGTACGCGTTCGTTGGTCCATTCGCCGATGCCAGAAGGCAGCTTCGTTAGCGCTGCTACGCGAGCACTCGCGGCGCGCGTAAGCAAGGCTCTGCGCGGATCACTCGGCTGCACAAACGCTGTACCCGGAATCATCAGTCCCATCGCTTCGAGCAGCATTTGATTGCTGTTCGCGGTGCCATAAAACGTGCAGGTGCCTTCGGTGTGATAGGCCGCCATCTCGGCTTCAAGTAACTTGTCTGGCGTTACTTTTCCCTGCGCATGTTGTTTTCTGATGTTCGCTTTTTCCTTGTTCGACAAACCGCTGGGCATCGGGCCTGCAGGCACGAATATCGTGGGTAAATGGCCGAACGAAAGTGCCCCGATCAACAGGCCGGGAACGATCTTGTCGCAGACACCGAGCATCATCGCGCCGTCGTACAAGTCATGCGTCAATGCAATGGCCGTTGACATCGCAATCACATCGCGTGAGAACAGCGAGAGCTCCATGCCTGGCTGACCTTGAGCGACACCGTCACACATGGCCGGCACCCCGCCCGCGAACTGTGCCACAGCGGCGTGCTTTCGAATTTCGTCCTTGATGATCGCGGGGTAGTCGGCCAGCGGTTGATGCGCCGAAAGCACGTCGTTGTAGGAGGACACGATGCCGATCATTGGCACCGGTTCGCTTACGACTTTGAGTTTGTCGCCGTTCGGTAGTGCGGCGAAGCCGTGCGCGAGGTTCGCTGCGCTTAGGCGCTTGCGGGCGAAGCGATTGGCGCGTTGCATTTCGACAGTCGCGAGATAGGCCGCCCGCCGCTCGAGGCTGCGCACGCGGATTTGCTCCGTGACGGCGCGAACCGTGGAATTGACAGCGAATTTAGTATTCTGCATAGTCATGTAGTTTTATACCGGAGTAAAGCTACATGCAACAACGAACGGTCAAAATAGGACTCGCGTCTACAATTTGGAATATGGAAGCGTGGCCGAGCGGTTGAAGGCACCGGTCTTGAAAACCGGCGACGGGGCAACCCGTTCGTGAGTTCGAATCTCACCGCTTCCGCCAATTCAGTATTCACCAAGCAACACCTTTTCGTTTAAATCAACATTTAACGGGGGCCAACGGTGAATTACATTAAATGTCGACTTAAGAGCTTTTCTGGGTTCAGCCCTTGAGCGCGCTTGATTTGACGAAAAAGCTGATCGCCCGGATCAGTCGTCACCAAGATGGGTGACGAGTATCAGTCAGTTGACGAGCATGTCGACTTACTGCATAATTCCGGGTTCCTCCGAGTGGAGAGGTGGCCGAGTGGTTAATGGCAGCAGACTGTAAATCTGCCCTCTTAGAGTACGCTGGTTCGAATCCAGCCCTCTCCACCAACTGA
>JBDSYI010000166.1:0-2333 GCA_039925745.1 Casimicrobium sp.
TGCCTATGGTAAGTGTTGATTTCATTGCTTAACGAGCTCTGTTGCGAGGAGTGCGCCGAACAAGATTGCCTAGCCGGCGTATCCGATAACCGCGATCACGTGACACACGCTCCCTGCGACTACGAAGAAGTGCCATACAGAGTGGAAATAGCGCACTCGTTCTAGCGCAAAGAATGCAGCCCCCACGGTGTATGCAACACCGCCAGCAACAAGCCAGAACACGCCCCAGGCGGGCACCAACGTCCAGACCCGCTCGAATGCAATCACGACAATCCAGCCCATGCCCAAGTAGGCCCACGTAGAAAACGCGCCGTAGCGGGCTCCACCGACGGCTTTAAACACGATGCCAACCACGGCAATGCTCCAGACTAACCCAAATAATGTGTAGCCCCACGCTCCGTGCAGCACGCCAAGCGTGAACGGGGTGTATGTCCCTGCGATAAGCAGATAAATCGCGCAATGATCCAGTCGTTGAAAAACAAGTTTCGCGCGACCACGCGGCAGCGCGTGATACAGCGTAGAGCAAAGGTAGAGCAGTATCAGTGTCGTAGCAAAGACACTCGCCGCAACGATGCTCGCGCCGCTACCTCGGGCCACCGCAGCAAGCACAACGATTGGAGCAGTAACGATCGCAGCAGCCAACCCGGCGCCGTGGCTGACACTGTTGGCGATTTCTTCGCCGAGCGTTTGCGGTCGCTCCAACAGCGCTGCGGTTCGACTCATCGTACGCCTGTCAGGGTTGCTGCGACGAGTCGTTTGAAGGGTGGCAAGCGTTGCCCAACCGCAAGGCAAAAATCACGTATGAGGCGAGCGTGCCTTGAGTCATCGGTATACATCCGGTGAGGGCGTGCGTTGCAACGAATAAAGGCAATGTAGCGCGCTGGCGAAGCACAAGCCTAACGGATCACCACCAATCACCGCGATGTCAAACATCGCGTGGCGCTTCATCCGCATTGCCCCACGTAGCCACACGCCGTACAAAAATCGCAGCCATCACGATGAATCATGGTGGGATTGCCGCACTCGGGGCAGCGCTTGCCCGGCATCGTGTGTACGGCACCTGCAGCATCCGGCGCGTCGAGCACGCCCATGTCATGAACCGGCAAGCCAGTTTCGTCAAGAATCCCCAACATCGCGTAACGATGAATGATCAAGCGGGCCATGTAAGCCACCGTAGACGGCCACATTTGCTGCCGACGCTCGCCGTGCGGCAGGCCCGGCACGAACGCCATAAACTGCCCCAAGGGTTCGGCATAGTTGAGCAGTTTACGTAGCTTCATGCCGATCCACGCTGGATCGATCACGCGCATGTCGAGCGAAAGTAGCCGTGCCACGCCGTCAAGCGCTCGCGGGTAGTTGCCGGAAAGTCCGAGCGCGCACGGGCGGGTTGTCACGCTGCCTTCGCCATCAGGCAAGGTAACCTCCTTCAGCGTCAGCGAGAAGCGTTCGCCAGCCACCGGGTTATCGATGTCCACCGTCCACGCCAACGTGCCTGATGCACCGGTTTCGGGTTCGTCACGACTGAATAAGGCGTCCATCACCGGGGTAGGCGCATCTTGCGCTTTGTCGAAAAGCGCATTGAGCATGTCGCAGCGCCAGCGAATCACGGCAGCGGTCGCCGCGACGACGCCGGGGAACATACGCATCTGTCCGTGAGGGGGAAATGGCATTTCGAATGCACGCTCCTCAGCAACGGTTGCAAGCGTGTCGAGTTTGAGTTGTAACCAGGCAGCATCGTTGGCCCGCATATCCATCGATAGTGTTTTGGCTAGCGCACCCAGCCCGCGCGGCTGCTCGGCACCGTTAACCCACACTTCAAATGGACGTGATTTGCCAGACTCTTCACTGGCCAGTTCACCGACGAACAACGCGAAATCACCAAACGGATGGTGAATCATGTAGGTCCAGGACTGATTGCCACCGGGCAACTCAGGGCGTCCGGGCCAGCGCAGTGACGCGAGCACAGGCGCAGGTAGGCGTTTAAGCGCAAGCCGCTGATTGACGCCACCCGCCGAAAGGCTCTCACTCGCCTTTGCCGGTTCATGCGTGCTTAGCACGGAGCCGAGCACTGCATTGGGCCGATACGTTGCCAACCCTTTCAGGCCCGAGCGCCACGCGTCAAGATAGAGATCCTGAAATTCCGGATACGGATAGTCTGCTGGCACGTTCACAGTCTTCGAAATAGCGGTATCGATGTAAGGCGCGACTGCAGCCACCATCGCAGCGTGCGAATGCGCGCTCATTTCCAGCGCCGTGACAAATGCGTGCGGCAGTGGTTCGCTCTTGCGAGCCTCGCCACGCAAATGATGGAACAGCCGCCACGCGTGATCCTC
>JBDSYI010000167.1:0-3281 GCA_039925745.1 Casimicrobium sp.
CGGTCTTGTCCGAGAACACCGACCAGTTGGTGCCGAACTGGTAGGACATGACGATGCCAGACACCACCCCCATGCCGAAGACGACCGCGAAGATGGTCTTCCAGTAGTCAAACAACCGCCTGTAAACGTCGTCTCGACGCCACAACCACAACCCGTTCAGCACCGCTAAAAAACTCGCCAGACCGATCGTGAAGACTGGAAAGATGATGTGCGCGGAAATGGTGAAGGCGAACTGAAACCGGGCCAGATCGATAGCGGAAATGTCACTGAACATGGTGGCTTACCTCGGGTAAATTTGGGTGCTGACGCTGACCGGTAATCTGACAGCAGCCCGTTGTCTATTCGGCGCTCAAAGGTTTAACGTCCGCAGCAAAGGCCGTACCGTCGGCCAGCCCTGCGAGAAAAGCGCTCTTGTGTTGGCGCTGCTGATCCGGTCCAGTCGTGATACCTGACTGTGCCAACCGAGGTGGCAGCGGTGTAGCCGGGGGCGGGATCGCCGATATGAATACCCATGGGAAACTCCCTTTTTTTCAGCTTCCCGTGTCCGGAAAAACCGGGCGGGGAGGACAGATATACCTGCCATTGTAAAAAGACTCGCCCGTGGGTGGCTTTGTCCAACAGCTGCCAGTCGCCCGAGGCAGGGCTTCACGTCTGTGCGACGACATCCCAGCCAAGCGCTTGCCTGACGGCGCGGCGATCGCGCCGTAGCTCATTACCACTCTGTTGGCACAGTCGCAAAATTTTAGCGGTTAAGGGCGTGCGTTTCCGTTCAGTAACGCACACAAACGGCCTCCTTCTGCCGGACGCTCGCCCCCCGAACTCGACGCCTTGCGACGTATCGTACGAGATGGTGCCGCGTGCGTGTCTGCCGCTCCGAGCATTTTCCAGATACAGTTCACTGGTTTGCTCCAGTCGTTTTGGGTCTAAAAAATTTCTAGCTGGATATTTCGCCGATTTAGTTCAGCGGATACGCGGTCAGCCGTCACGCGGCACCGCCTCTGCATGAAACTTTATTTATTTCTGGGCATGAACCCGCTTCTCTATGCATGAATTTTTGTTGCTTTTTTATTTGGTACTCGCGCTCGGCGTGCTATCGGTGCTTGGGTATCTGGCCAATCGATTTCCGTGGTTTGGTTTGCTGAGTGGGGCGGGATGTTTGATCGCGGCGGTGCACTTTTGGCAACGCACTTCCGCCAACGATTTCCGCACTGAAGGGTCAGCGGCGGGTTTGGTTTTGATGGCCATGTTCGGGATATTTGAGATAGTGCTGGTGGGCATTGGAATCAGCCTTATCGGCGCGGGAATGGCGTCGTGGCTTTTCGGACGTTTTCGCGATCGGCAGCAACGACCGGGCGCTGCAGAGCGCATTCGCCAGTACTCGCCCGCGAGTTTCGATGGCGCTAAGAGTGCAACTTCGCTTTCATCCGATGCGTGGTCAAGCGATGCGCCGGGTGCGGCTGCGACGCCGGGTGTTGCAAGTGCAGCTGATGCCGCGACCGTTGCCGCGACCACGTTACCAACCGCGCCTCCGCCAAAAATAGTCAGCGGCGCGGTCAAATGGCTGTCGCTTGTCTTGGCGGGAATTTTCGCCTGGACTGGCGCGCGTCTGATGCTCGGCGTGTCGAAAGGTATGGTGTGCGGACGCAAGGGCTGTATCGACTTCTTCGGCGTTTTCGCATGGGTGCAATCGTGGGGCGGCCCGCTCATGCTGGGCTTTTTTTATGTGGTCATTGCGACGGGGTTCTTTTTTCTTGCGTATCGCGCATTCTTTCCCGCGCCCACACCTAAATCGTGGCTCGAAAAGTATCGCAAATAGGATTGATTCGCTGCGCCTCGGCGCGTAACCGCATGCTCGACGCTACGATACGCACCACACATTTCCTTGCAAGAATCGCCTTATGCTGCGCTGGTTCATCGTTTTGCTGATTGCTCTTGCTGTCGCCGTAGTCGGGCAACTCACGCAGTGGTTTGGCTTTGTGCAGCC
Source organism: Casimicrobium sp. (assembly GCA_039925745.1). Taxonomy (GTDB): domain Bacteria; phylum Pseudomonadota; class Gammaproteobacteria; order Burkholderiales; family Casimicrobiaceae; genus Casimicrobium. Next base: position 1,985 of record JBDSYI010000167.1, read on the forward strand.
TTCCATTGACAAGGTGCGCCTGGAGACGAATGCGCGCATTGATGCGGCGAATGCAAAGGTGGCCGCGAACGCTCTGCTCATTCTGGCCACTGAGCGGAAGGCGGCGGCGCTCGACAGCTCCAGCAAAGCGCAATCGAAGCAAATCGACACGGTGAACGAGCGCGTCACGCAGGGCGCAAATGACAGCGCTGACGCCCTGCGCGCAACCAACGCCGACGTTGCCAAGCTCTCGGCGCGCGTCGAAGCCAATGCTCAGGCGATCACCGAAATGAAAGCGAATGCTGCGTCAGGCGGCGGCAGAACTGCTGATGAATTGCAACTGGATCGCGACTTGAGCAATGCAATGGTCGCTGCGGCGCAGCTTAAGACGGCAGTGGCTGAGGCGCTGCAGGTTGAAGGACGAGCGCCGGGCAACAATATCGCCGTGGGTGCGCTAGCGCCAGAGCGCTATGCGGACGGTGCGCTGAGCCGAATGGCCGTTGAACAAGGCGCTGTCGTGGCCTACTTCAAGACCGACAATCCTCACCCGAACCCACGATTCAGGCTGGTGCCCGTCATTCCCGGCGCGGATTCGATTGCAGTCATTCGCTGGAAGTGCGAGACGAATATGCCCGCAGCGTCGCGGCTATTTGCCACCTGTGAGCTGAGGCCGTCGCTTTAGGACGCGGCGCCAAACGGCGTAGAATCATGCAACAGCTTTCTATTGGAATGACCGTTGCACCGGGGCTAACGGTCAATTTTATGTAGAGTCGATTATTTAACTAATCGACGTCTGGCCCCGACACAGATTGGTATTCGCAAAAAAGCTGATATGCCTCGCAGGCTGCTATTTTCCCGCAGCGATCTCTTTTTTAATCACGACTTCTTCTTCCTCGCGGTAGCGACGGTTGCTGCATTCGTCGCGCCAGCGGGCGGTTTGCTTTTGGTGCGGCTCGACGCGGTCATTGACAGTCCGGTTGCGCTCATTGATGGCAGCGATGCGGGCATTCAAGGCGGTGACGCGCTCGCGTTGCGCCTGTTGCGTGGCATTAAACCGATCGGTGCTTTGCTCGAATACACGATTGCGTTCAATCAGGGCCACGCGCTCTGCCTCAACGGCGGCTTTTTCTTCATCCGTTTTAGCGGCCGCGGATTTGGTCGACAGGCCGGCGATCAGGCCCGAAAGTATTTCGCGCTCGGTGGTGATGGTGGCGGCGTTCGTGCGAATCTCATCGTTCGTCTTGCTGACTTCGGCTTGTTCCGCCTTCACCGCAGCCTGATCGCGCTTGAAAGTTTCCTGTTCTTGCAGGATTTCCTC
>JBDSYI010000168.1:0-3581 GCA_039925745.1 Casimicrobium sp.
GCGACGGATCAAGCGTATTAGCGACATACGGCGCGATGTAGGCAAACGTCGTAAATTGCCCCGACCCGGCGACCATCGTCACCAGCAAAATCGCGATCAACGTGGGATGCCGGACGATTCGTATCCACGCGTCGCGCGACAGCGCCACGCCTTGCAAACCTTTAGGCACGACGCGAAACACCCAGACGACGCCGATTAGACAGAGCGCGGCGAACAAACCGAAGGTGGCGCGCCAGCCAACATTCGCGCCAAGCCACGCTGACATTGGGCTGCCAAAAACAGACGCGACGGACCAGCCAAGAAACACGGCGGTGATTGCTGCAGCACGCCGTTCCGGCGCAATCACGATGCCCAGTGTGGCGGCGGCTTGTGGCGTGAAGATCGCAGCACCCAGCATGGTGACGGTGCGCAGCGCGATCAGCGCCGTGAGGTTCGGCGCGAACGCGCAGAGCGCGTGGCCCACCGCATACAGCATGAGCGACCCGGCGAGCACGGTGCGACGGTCAATCTGCGACGTGACCGTGGCCAGAATCGGCGAGCCCAAACACATCGCAATCGCCGCGATAGTGATGGTAAGCGCGGTCTGCGGCACGGTGGCGCCGAGATCATTTGACAACACGATCAACAAACCTGGCGCCATCATGACGCCGGTGCCGATCAGAAAGTTGCCGAAGGTGAAGGCGTTGACGTAAGAACGTTCGTGCTGGCGCGCCTGTTCAGGTGTCTCAGGCGGGCGATTGTTTGACAAATCGTCCCACCCCAAGCCCAATCAACATTGCGCCGAGCATGGCGGCACCTGCGCCAAAAAAGATCGATCTGGGCAAGTCGTGATCCAGCAACCAGCCAAATATCGGCGCAGACACCGCGAGCCCGGCATCGAGACCGGAATACACCATGCCATAAACGCGTCCGGTCGCACCGGCAGGCGTCGCACGTTTGATCAGCAAATCGCGAGACGGCCCGGCCACGCCGGTGCCAAGACCCGCGATCATGACCAGTCCCAACGTAGCAATGCCCCCAGCAACGCCCGTGGCGGCGATAAATAGCACGATGGCAGACCCGGTCAACGCACCGGCGATGATGCGCTCAGGGTCGCCCCATTGCCGGCTGATGGCAAACCCACCGGCAAGTTGTCCAATCGCGCTGCACACCAGATACCCGGTGAGCGCGGTGGCAGCCACCGTGAGCTTTAACCCTGCAATGGCTTGCAGCGCAGGCGTGGCGAAATTCTGGATCGCCGAATTGCTGAACGTAATGACGAAGAAAAACGCAAAGCAGAGCCACACCACGGGCTGCCGCATGAACGCGAATTTCGACTCAGTGAGTGCTGATGACGGGCCCGTTGCATGTTTCGCGTGATGCCCGGCGTGCGCACGGGTGTCGACCGCATCGCGAAAAACGACGGCGACCACCAGCACGCACAGCGCAAATACGGCCGCTGCCGCCAGCGCCGTGCGCCAGCCGAATTGCTGCGCCAGTACCACCATCACTAGCGTAGCCGCGGCGTAGCCGAGCGTGCCACTCAACCCGTGCGCGCTGTAGGCATGGCCAATGCGCTGGTGCGACACGCGTTGGTTGATGATGCTGTAGTCCACCGGATGAAACGGCGAGTTGGCGATGCCGGCCAATGCCGATGACGCGATGAGCATGCCATAGCCATCGGCAAACGCACCGATGGTCGCGGCGACCGCAAATAGCGTCAATCCGCCAAACATGACAGCGCGCGCGCCGAACCGGTCGACCAAAAATCCCGCTGCGGCCTGCCCGAAAGCAGACACTAAATAGAAAAGACTGGCCACGGTGCCGAGTTGGGCAAACGACAACGAAAACTCGGTCGCCAACCACGGAAACAGCGGCGGAAGCAGCAGTTGGAAGAAGTGGGAGGTGGCGTGGGCGAGGCTGACGACGCTGATGGTCGTGGTGTCGGCCCGAAAAGATGAGTCGGACGCGGTAATACTACTGTTCATTTCGCTAAGCTTACACGTATGACGACATCTAACCCTACCCCTCGTTCCGGTGGCCATCTGGTCGCTGATGCATTAATTACCCACGGCGTTGATACGGCTTTTGGCGTTCCCGGTGAAAGTTATCTTGCCGTGCTTGATGGCCTGTATGAGCATCGCAATGACTTTCGGTTCGTCATCTGTCGGCAGGAGGGCGGTGCCGCTTTTATGGCCGAATCCTACGCCAAGCTCACCGGCAAACCGGGTGTGTGCCTTGTGACTCGCGGGCCTGGCGCAACCAATGCGGCGATCGGCGTGCACACCGCGTTTCAGGATTCGTCGCCGATGATCCTTTTGGTGGGGCAGGTCGGCAACGATTTTGTGGAGCGTGAAGCGTTTCAGGAGTTGGACTATCGCCGGATGTTCGGCCCGATGGCGAAATGGGTCGCGCAAATTGACGACGCGGCCCGGGTGCCGGAATACATGGCACATGCCTTTCAGATCGCAACTAGCGGGCGTCCGGGGCCGGTCGTGCTGGCGCTGCCGGAGGACATGCTGAGCGCGATGGCGACGGTCGGTGAAGCGAGAACTTTCCAGCCGGTGCAATCGCATCCGGGGGCAGCAGACATCGCGCGCATGACGGAGCTGCTATCCAATGCGGAGCGCCCCTTCGTGATCGCTGGCGGCTTCGGCTGGTCGCGCGATGCGGCGCGACAGTTGCGAATGTTCGCGGAAGCTAATGATTTGCCAGTCGGCACAGCATTCCGCTTTCAGGACTGCTTCGACAACTCGCATCCGAACTTCGCGGGCGATGTGGGCATCGGCATTAATCCGAAGCTTGCCGCACGTGTCAAAAACGCGGATGTAGTGCTTTGCATCGGCGCGCGTTTGGGCGAAATGACGACATCGGGTTATACGTTATTCGAAGTGCCAGTGCCGAAGCAAAAACTCATTCACGTGCACGGCGATCCCTCAGAGTTGGGACGCGTGTATCAGGGCGAGGTGATGATCGCCTCGGGCAACGCGCAGTTTGCGGCTGCGATTTCGAGCGTCAAATTGGCTGACACGCATGCCGCGCAACGCAAAGCAGCGCTGACTGAGATGCGTGCCGATCTGGCCGGATGGCGCAGCCTGCCACCGCTCTACAAGAATCGCGCTGAACCGGCAAAGCTTAATTTGTGGGAGGTCGTGCAAACGCTCAAACGCCTCGCGCCTGCGGACGCCATCGTCACCAATGGCGCAGGAAATTTCGCCACCTGGGCGCATCGTTTCTGGCCGTACGCTGGCATCGAAACGTGCGGTAAATCCCAGCTCGCGCCGACCAGCGGCGCCATGGGCTACGGCGTGCCCGCAGCGGTGATGTCGTCCATTGTCGCGCCAGGGCGAACGACGATTAACTTCGCGGGCGACGGCGATTTCATGATGACGTCGCAGGAGTTGGCGACCGCTGTGCAGTACGGCGGCGCGCCAATCTGCATCGTATTTAACAACGGCATGTACGGCACGATTCGCATGCATCAGGAGCGCGAGAATCCGTCGCGCGTGTATGGCACGCAGCTTGTCAATCCCGACTTTGCAAAATACGCGGAGAGTTTTGGTGGCAAGGGGTTTACCGTCGCGACCAATGCTGAATTTGAC
>JBDSYI010000169.1:0-4536 GCA_039925745.1 Casimicrobium sp.
GTCGCGACATCGAAACGAGCTTGCGACCCGCTCGAATGGCGCGACCGCGCACCTCGACTTAGACGTCACCGGCAATGTTTACGATCTGAAACTGAAGGCGTCGCTGTTTCACTCGAGGGCAGCGTAAACATCGAGTCGCGCGCTTGTCCACTAAACTCGTGTCGATGTTCGCCAATCACACGCTCCACCGCATTGCTGCCAATGGCATCACTCTCAACGCTCGTGTCGGCGATGATCGCAGCAAGCCGCCGCTATTGCTCTTGCACGGGCATCCGCAGACCCACTTGATCTGGCACAGGGTTGAGCCGGAACTCAGCAAGCATTTCAGCATCGTGGCGGCTGATTTGCGCGGCTATGGCGATAGCGACAAACCAGCATCAGACGCCAGCGTGAAACATGGGCCGTACAGCAAGCGCGAAATGGCGAAGGACATGGTCGAGCTGATGCGCGGCCTCGGGTTCGAGCGCTTCAAAGTTCTCGCCCATGATCGCGGCGCGCGGGTGACGCATCGCATGCTGGTCGACCACGCGGACTCCGTCGATCGCGCGACGCTGCTCGATATCTCGCCGACGCTTGCGATGTACGAGCGGACAGATATGGAATTCGCCCGGGCTTATTTTCACTGGTTCTTTCTGATTCAACGCGAGCCGATGCCAGAGCGGATGATCGAGGCTGACCCGGAATTTTTCATCGAAAAGATGATGGGGAATCGCCACGCCGGGCTCTCGGCGTTCACACCCGAAGTGCTCGCCGAGTATCGACGCTGCATTCGCCTACCGGGTATCGCGCACTCGATTTGCGAAGACTATCGAGCCGCCGCCACGATTGATCTCGAACATGATCGGGCAGATCGTGAGGCCGGACGCAAAGTCACGCAACCGCTGCAGATATTGTGGGGGGCGAATGGCGTGATCGAAAAATGCTTCAAGCCTCTGGACGACTGGCAACGCGTCGCCGTTAACGTACGCGGCAGCTCAGTGCCGTGCGGACACTACATTCCCGAGGAGGCACCCGACGCCTTGCTCGCCGCCGCCCTACCCTTCCTTTTTGAGTTAAATACAAAATATGACCCACATAATCGCAGTCATCGCCGGTGACGGCATCGGCAAAGAGACCATGCCCGAGGGCATTCGCGTGATGCAGGCAGCCGCCAAAAAATTCAACATTCCGCTTCAATTCGATCACTTCGATTTTGCGTCGTGGGATTACTACGAAAAGCACGGCAAGATGATGCCGGACGATTGGAAAGCGCAGGTCGGCGGCCATGACGCGATCTATTTCGGTGCCGTCGGCTGGCCCGAGAAAATCGCTGATCACATTTCGCTGTGGGGATCGCTGATATTGTTCCGACGCGATTTCGATCAGTACGTGAACCTGCGCCCGGCGCGGCTGATGCCCGGCGTCACCGCGCCGGTCGTCAAAAAGGACGGCTCGCCGTACAAAGCCGGAGAAATCGATTTCTACATCGTGCGCGAAAACACCGAAGGCGAATACTCGTCCATCGGCGGTCGCAGCTTCGAGGGCACCGAGCGTGAGTTTGTTTCCCAACAATCAATCTTCACGCGCATAGGTGTAGATCGCATCCTGAAATTCGCATTCGAGCTCGCGCAGAGCCGCCCGAAAAAGCATCTCACCAGTGCCACCAAATCCAACGGCATTTCGATCTCCATGCCTTACTGGGATGAGCGCGTAGTCGAGATGGCAAAAAGTTATCCTGGCCTCACTCAAGACAAATTTCACATCGATATTTTGTCCGCGCATTTCGTGCAGCGTCCCGCGTTTTTCGACGTGGTCGTCGCCAGCAATTTGTTCGGCGACATCTTGAGCGATTTGGGTCCCGCCTGCACCGGCACCATCGGCATCGCCCCGAGCGCCAACATCAATCCCGAGCGAAAATTCCCGAGCCTGTTCGAACCCGTCCACGGCAGCGCGCCGGATATCGCAGGTAAAGGCATAGCAAACCCCATTGGCCAGATCTGGTGCGGCGCGATGATGCTGGAATGGCTGGGCCACAAAGCCGCGCACGACGCGATACTTCGCGCGATTGAGGCCAGCACAGCCAGCGCCATAAAGACGGGCGACCTGGGCGGAACCGCAAAGACAGTGGACGTCGGCAACTACATTGCGGACGCAGTAGCCCAAGGCTAAGGCTGGTCACACGCAGTCGATATTCACCATGATTCACCAGTGTTTCTTTGACGGCTCACAATACGACCAGCTATGGAATTTCGAGCCCTATCGACCGTTTGGGCTCGAACCGGATGTAAACGATCGCATTACCGAAAACTGTCCCGAGTTGGCAGCCGCAGAAACGCGGATGGCCCTGGCCGAATACGGTGCCATGTTGAATCACTGGCGTAATCCAGCCCTTGACTCCGACACCTGGATCGGCTTTACCTCATATCGTCAACTCACCAAGTCGCCCACAATATTTCGCTCGAAATCGGAGGTGGAGTCGCTCCTGCAACGCGGTGACTACGTTTGCTGGCACATGTGGCATATGGCAAATGTGCGGATCGGCTGGATCACGGGCGCAGCGGCGCAGGCCGAAATCGCCCATCCCGGCATTCATCAGTTCACCAAGGACATGCTGGCTCATTTCCGCACTGCGCTGCCCGCCGATTACATGACGGCGACGGAGATCCCGCTGGCCAACTATTGGGCGATGCGACGTGAGCGATTCGAGGATTTCATGGCCTGGTCATGGCCCATCGTCGCGCACTCACTCACTAGCAATCACCGCTATCTAACGACAGCCTCATCGGTCAATGCAATGGATAACAAACATCGCGCCGTTGGCTATTTCATGGAACGGCTATTCGTAATCTGGACACTGATTCGCAAGCTGCAGCCTGTTGTGGTCGGCCCACGTTATGACCTGGGCGGCAAACCCATCGAAGCCGTGTTGAACCTCTTGCCGGTCAGCCATTTCTCGACATAGTGGCTGCACCGTTCACCAAATCGGCGTACCATTTGCCCTCCCTCACTTGCGTCGAGTTTGCACCATGACCGCCCGCCCCGATACCTTCCCGTTTAATTCTGATCAATCCGCTGCACTGCTCCGTCGCATCGACAAACAATGGGATGACGAAATCGTTCCACAGTTAATCGAGTATGTGAAGTTGCCGGCGAAGTCGCCTTCGTTTGAGGCAGACTGGAAACGCGCCGGGCAGATTCAGCGGGCGATTGAGCAGGCACAAAAGTTTGTCGCGGCGCAGCCCGTGAAAAACATGACACTGGAAATCATCACCCTTGAAGGCCGCACGCCCGTCCTCTTCTTCGATATTCCAGGAACGGGGACGAAGGCAAACGGCAAAACCGTGTTGCTGTACGGTCACCTCGACAAGCAACCTGAAATGGCCGGCTGGCGCGATGATTCGGGCCCGTGGACCCCGCTCGTTGAAGACGGCAAGCTGTACGGTCGCGGCAGTGCCGACGACGGGTACGCCGTGTTTGCAACGCTCGCCGCCGTGCTAGCGCTCGATGCCGAAAACATTTCGCGTCCGCGTTGTCTTGGGTTGATTGAAACTTGTGAAGAATCCGGGTCATTTGATTTGCCACCGTATCTCGACGCGCTGTCTCCACGCATGGGCGACGTCGGTCTCGTCGTCGCACTGGATTCGGGGGCTGGCAGCTATGACGAATTGTGGGCAACGACGTCGCTGCGCGGTCTGGTCAATGGCACGATGACCGTTCGCATGCTGACCGAGGGCGTGCATTCGGGCGATGCCGGTGGCGCAGTGCCGTCCACTTTCCGCATCGCGAGGCAGCTGCTTGACCGCATCGACGATTCGGCAACCGGCATGACCAAATCGCCGGTTTTCAACGCGCCTATTCCCGAAGAGCGCGTGACGCAGGCGGCGCAAGCGGCCACCATTCTCGGCGACGTTGTATGGAAACGCTTCCCGTGGCAAAGCTGCGGTGGCGCGCACGAATTTACGCTTCCGACCACCAAAGATCCGGTCGAACTTATCCTCAATCGCACCTGGCGTGCCGCGCTCTCGATCACCGGTGCCGACGGCCTGCCGTCGACAAAAGACGCAGGCAACGTACTGAGGCCTTACACGGCGCTAAAGCTTTCGCTGCGCATTCCACCGACAGTCGACGGCGCGGCCGCGGCCGCCGAAATAAAACGGCTTGTCGAGAACAACACCCCCTACAACGCGCACGTCAGTTTCACGGGCGGCGGCTCAAGCGGTTGGAACGCACCGGCGTTTGCGCCGTGGCTAAGCGTCGCGCTTGATGCAGCGTCGATGCATTACTTTGGCAAACCAGCTGCCTATATGGGTGAGGGCGGCACCATTCCGTTTATGGGAATGCTCGGGGAGAAATTCCCGCACGCGCAAATGCTGGTCACCGGCGTGCTCGGCCCGAAGTCCAACGCCCACGGCCCGAACGAGTTTTTGCATATCGCGTACGCCAAGAAAGTCACAGCGGCGACGGCACTGGTGATTTCGGCGGTTTAGCAGCGGTTACCCGGCTCGCCTGGAAGCGACAAACATCATTCGTTGCGGAATTGAGCCGTGAATCTGCAGA
>JBDSYI010000170.1:0-1993 GCA_039925745.1 Casimicrobium sp.
AACAACGTTGTGGCAACTGCGGCCGTGCCGCTATGCAGCTCAACCAGTCCGTTGAGCAGACACAAGGTGCCAATACTCGCCAGCAGCAATCCGCGCCAGTCAATCGGGGCGCCATCGCGATTCGCCGGCACACCTCCCGGCGAAGTTATCGGGACGAACTTGTACGCCATCCACATCGACACCAGACAAAAAGGAACGACCATAAAAAAGATTGATCGCCAGCCCCACAAGTCAACCAGCACGCCGCCGATACTCGGCCCGATCGCGGGGGCGAGTACTACGCCCATGCCGAAAAATCCACTCGCCCGGCCCTGCTCCGTCTGGTCAAACGCACGCAAAATAATGATCGCCGGAATCGGCTGCACAACACCGGCTGCGAGTCCTTCCATCACCCGCGCCGCTAGCACCAGTCCGAACTGATTCGACAGCCCTCCCAGAACGCCACCGATCATGAGCATCCACATACAGCCGAGATAGGTGGTTCGATAGCCATAGCGCGCCAAGAGCCATGGCGCCGTCAACATCGATACCGTCATCGCGACCATGAAGCCCGAGCTCACCCATTGCGCCCGCGCCTGTCCCAAGCCGAAGTGATGACTCATGTCCGGAATCGCCACGTTGACGATGGTCGATGACATGATCGATGCCATCGTGCCCACCATGACCGCCAGTAGCAAGTACCAGCGGTAGCGTTCACCGTAACGGTTGCGCAGGTCCTGAAGGGTGCCGTTCTCTTCCATTGCATGAGTTTATCGGGTGTGACGGTTGGTCTGTCTCCGGCGCTCGCCGCTCCTACAAGGCGCATCGAGGTGGCCACAGCCTAAAATCAGACAATTGCAGTAAGCGCTCTTTTGCGTCCCCCCCATGATTCCAGAACTCGGTCACTTTGCGCTCGTGCTTGCGTTTTTTGTGTCGCTAGCCAGCGCAGGCGTCGCGGGCATCGCTAATTTACGACGTGGTGTAGCCATGGCGGAATACACGCGCAGCGCGACGCTCGCACTCTTCGGTCTTGTTCTGTTTGCGTTCATCTGCCTGATGATTTCGTTTACGCAGGGAGACTTCAGCGTTGTCAATGTCGCGACTAATTCGAACTCGTTGCTGCCAATGCAATATCGCATCTCCGCCACCTGGGGATCGCATGAAGGTTCGATGCTTTTGTGGGTGTTGATGCTCACCGGTTGGAGCGCGGCGGTAGCGATTTTCTCGAAGCAATTGCCCGATGTACTGATCACGCGCGTGCTGATTGTTTTGGCCGCGATCACGGCGGTGTTTCTAGCGTTCACGCTGCTCACCTCAAACCCGTTCGAACGACTCATTCCCGCCGCAGCCGAGGGCCGCGACTTAAATCCCCTGCTGCAAGACCCCGGCATGATTTTTCATCCGCCGCTCTTATACATGGGCTACGTCGGCATGTCGGTGGTGTTTGCGTTTGCCATCGCTGCGTTGTGGGGCGGGCGGCTGGATTCAACGTGGGCACGCTGGAGCCGCCCGTGGACGATTGCCGCGTGGATCTTTCTCACCTGCGGCATCGCGCTGGGCAGCTTCTGGGCGTACTACGAATTGGGCTGGGGCGGCTGGTGGTTCTGGGATCCGGTTGAGAACGCGTCGTTCATGCCGTGGCTCGTGGGCACTGCGCTGATTCATTCGCTCGCCGTGACCGAAAAACGCGGCGCATTTAAGGCGTGGACAGTGCTGCTCGCGATCACTGCATTTTCATTGTCGTTGCTGGGTACTTTCCTCGTACGCTCGGGCGTGCTCACCAGCGTGCATGCGTTCGCGACTGACCCGAAGCGGGGCGTCTTCATCCTAGGCTTTCTGGTGGCAATCATTGGTGGATCGTTGACGCTGTACGCGTTTCGCGCGCCGAAGGTTAATGACGGCGGGCGCTTCGGTTTGCTGTCGCGCGAATCGTTTTTGCTGGGCAATAATTTGCTGTTGGTAGTCGCTGCGGGCGCGGTGTTGTTGGGCACGCTGTATCCACTGTTCGCCGACG
>JBDSYI010000171.1:0-7594 GCA_039925745.1 Casimicrobium sp.
GCGCATCGGTTGGGTCTGGTAGATCGTAGCGTTGCCGTGCACATGCCGGGCGGTACGATTGCCATTGAAATTGGTGACAATTACGCAATTACGATGACCGGGCCAGTGACCCATGTGGCCGACGGCACGCTCGACAAAGAAATGCTGGAGAATTTGTGATGACTGATGCAGACAACGGCAACGAAGTAAAGGCCGACGATGTGGCGGCATGGCTGAAAGCCAACCCGGATTTTTTCATGGATCACTCAGACGTCTTCACCGCAATGCGGGTGCCGCATCCGGAAGGCGATCATGCGATTTCGATGGTAGAACGTCAGCTGATTTCGTTGCGCGAACGTAACGCCAAGCTTGAGAAGCAACTCGGGGAGTTGATCGGTTTTGGCCAGCACAACGACAATTTGATCGAGAAGCTACATCGACTGACCCTTGCATTGCTACGAGCGACGGATGCCGAAATGACTTTGGCGGTGGTGCATGAGAGTCTGCGCTCCGACTTCGCGATTCCGTTTTCGACCACGCGCTGGTGGGGCGAACCCATCAGCGCTCATCCGCTTGAAGCAGCGAACCTGTGTTCATCGGAACTCAAAAGCTACGTCGCGGGGCTTGACCGACCGTATGTCGGGCCGAACGCAGCGCATGAATCGCGTGGCTGGCTCGGCGCAGGGAACGCAGAAGCGCAATCGTTTGCCTACGTGCCGCTGCTCGACGGAGGCGTCAGCGGCGTATTAATGCTCGCGAGCGACGCTCCAGAGCGCTTCACGCCGGACATGGCCACCGATGTGTTGACGCGGTTGGCGCATTTGACGAGTGCTGCGCTGGGTCGTTTTGCGATGCAACCCGCTGGCGGATAGAGTCACACAAAGACGCCGCAATGAAAACGAACCGCGACGCGCTGGATCGTTTTGCGCAAAGCCTGAAGGCGCGAGGCTCACCACAGACCGAAGCGCGCTACGTTCGCGCATGTGAATCGCTCGTCGCTGCAGCCGACACGGCCTCGCTGGGTCAACTTAAACGTCATGACATTCAACGCGCGCTCGCCAAACTTCACGCCAGCGGATTAGCGCCGCGCACGCTGGCCGTGACGCTCTCCGCCTGGCGGAGCTGGTTTCGCTATTTGGCAAAAACTGATGCGTCAATCAATCCGACTGTATTTACCGGACTAAAAGCGCCCAAAGCCCCGAAGCGATTGCCCAACGCGTTGACCGAGGCTGAGGCCGTTCAACTCGTGGTGCCAGCGGACGCAGAGAAACCATCAGCAACCGCTGCGCGCGATCAGGCGATGTTTGAGGTGCTCTATGGCTGCGGCATTCGTATCGGTGAGCTGATCGGGCTTGATCTTGGCGACGTTGACCTGGCGAACAGTGAAATTCGTGTGTTCGGTAAGGGCCGTAAAGAACGCGTCGCGCCGCTCGGCGCACCCGCATGCAATGCGATTGCAGCCTGGCTCGCCGAACGCGACCGCAGTACGCTTGGCGCATCGGAGCCTGCGCTGTTTCTCGGCGCACGCGGCGAACGCATCAGTGCGCCCGTCGTGCGACGAGCGTTGAAATCGCGTGCGCTGGAACGCGGAATATCGTCCCATGTTTATCCGCATCGCCTGCGTCACTCGTTCGCGTCGCATGTATTACAAAGCTCAGGGGATTTGCGCGCCGTGCAGGAGTTGATGGGTCACGCCAGTATTGCCTCCACGCAGGTTTACACACATCTGGATTTTCAGCATCTCGCGAAAGTGTACGACCAAGCACATCCGCGCGCGCGTAAGAAGCCAGCTAAAGCATAGGTGCGCTCACACTAGCGCGACTCAGGCGCAGCGCCTTGATTCGTTTTGCGCGCGCCACCACAGGCCGCAGCCACAAATAGTTGATCAGCCAATACGCGTTGATCGCAAACCACAGGCCCATCACCGGTAGCCCTATCACCAGCGGCCAGCCCAGAGCCTGCACCCATTCGGAGAGCGCGCTCACCCACCCGGGGCTGCCGAAGCCAATATCTGCAAACGCAGGCATCACGTGGACGCCGGGAATGAGCCTATCTCCGATGTGAAAGGCGGCAATGTAGAGCGGCACAATCGTCAGCGGATTGGTATAGAAAGTTGCCACTACGCCCGCCACGACATTGCCGCGAAAAAACGAGCATACGACGACCGTCGCCGCCACCTGCAAAGGACCCGGAATCAAGCCGCACAGCAAGCCAATCGCGACGCCCGCCGCGAGTGGGCGGCGGGTGAACGAGAGCAGGTCGTGCCGATCCAGCCACGGCTTTGCCCAGGAGAGCATTGGCCGATCAAATTCGGCCAATACTCGCGGCTCAAGCGAGCGAAACCAGCGCTTTATTCGCATGATCTACTTTCCGGAAACCGATTTTCGAGTGCTGCGCGTGCTGTATAGCGACGCAAAGATCGACGCGGCAATCAACGCGGCGGTCACACTCAGCGCGACGGTAATCGGAATCTTGTAAACGTCGAGCAACAGCATTTTTGTACCGATGAAAATCAGCACCAGCGCCAATCCGTACGCCAACAAGTGAAAGCGATCCGCTAGATCCGCGAGCAAAAAGTACAGCGCGCGCAGCCCGAGAATCGCAAAAATATTGGCGGTGAGCACGATGAACGGATCTTTGGTGATCGCAAAAATGGCGGGGATCGAGTCCACCGCAAAAATAATGTCGGTCGTTCCAATCAACACGAGCACCACAAATATCGGCGTGTAGTGTTTGACTCCGCCAATCATCGTGGAGATCTTTTCTCCATCGAACTGCGTCGTAATGTTCATGCGTTTGCGCAGAAAATTGAGCACCGGGTTGTGTGCGATATCAGGCTCTTTACCCGCAGCCAGCCACATCTTGACGCCCGTAAACACGAGGAAAGCTCCGAACACGTAGAGCAACCAGTGAAACTGCTCTAGCAGCCATGCGCCCATCAAAATCAAAATCGCGCGCAACACAATCGCTCCGATGATGCCAATAATGAGCGCGCGTTTCTGAAACTCAGCTGGAACAGCGAAGTACGAAAAGATCATCAGGAACACGAAGATGTTGTCGACGGACAAACTCTTTTCAACCAGATAACCGGTGATGAATTGCATAGATACCGTGTTGGCTGCCGCACGGCCCTGCGAGCCATCGAGATACCACCACAAGAGCGCCACGAAAACAAAGGCCAGAGAAAACCACAAGAGGCTCCAGCCCACAGCCTCCTTCGTGCTGACCTTATGCGCGCCCTGTTTTTCCATGACCAGCAGGTCAATGGCAATCGCAATGACGACGAAGACTGCGAAACCCGTCCACATCCACCAGGTGCCGATGGTCTCCAATTTATTTCTCCTGCGAGCTAGGCAGCAAGCGCGGAGCAACGCTTGATATCACGCGCTTCTGCCGTTGCCGCCAAATAAACGCACCGAGAATGGCTATTGTGAGAATCGCGCCGCTCAGTTCGTCGAACCAGGTGTGCGTAGGCAGATAGGGTGTCAGCAATTTCTCGTCGAGGATCATCTGCGTGGCCGTCCAGATCAGCACGCCGCAACCGATGGTGATGATCTGCGGAAAACGATCCACCCATTTCAAAACGAGCGTCGAGCCCCAGACCATGATCGGCACGCTAATGAGCAGACCGAGCACGACGAGCAGGAAGCTGCCCTGCGCAGCGCCAGCCACGCCAAGCACGTTGTCTACGCCCATTAGCGCATCCGCCACGATGATGGTTTTGATCGCGCCCCAGAAGCCATTTTTGGCGCCGCTGTGTTCGTCGCCGTGGTCGCCAGAGGGGTTCATCAATTTGTACGCTACCGGCAAAAGCAGTAGGCCGCCTGCCAGCATCAAACCGGGAATTTTCAAGAGCCATACGATGCCCAGCGTGAACGCGATGCGGATGACAATCGCGCCCGCCGTGCCCCAAAGGATCACCCGTTTCTGCATATCGGCGGGTACGTTACGTGCGGCGAGTCCGATGACGAGCGCGTTGTCGCCAGCGAGCACCAGATCGATGACGATGATGGTCAGCAATGCCATCAAAAAGGTTGTTGAAAGAATTTCCATTGTTGTTTTCGCGCTTCCGAAGTTAAGGGGTCAGGAACGCGCGGCGCGGGACGCATTCAACAATGGGTTTCCTGAGAAACGCCTTCGCCAGAGCATCCGCGCATGCTGCGCGCTCAATAGCGAAGGTCTTGCCTGACAGATTGCCCAGCGATTGGGCCCGCTCAATAGCGGGTCATCTGCCCACCGGCACCGGAGACACGCAGCATGAATCATTCGATTCATCGCATGCACTCGTATTGACGACACGGGTGTGGGAGCTACTCCCCTTCAACTTTCAATTTTCGCATGAAATAGATCAAATCGCGAAAATATTTATTGACTGCTCTAGCGCTGCAATGACCACTACATTAGGGTTACGGCGAATCTGAGAAAACATGTGACTTTTTGCATTTTCGGCCTTCAGCCCCTGTATAGCCTTGTTTTCAGACAAAAGCTGTTAAAACGGACTTTTGGGCTGGCGATTGCCGCTATTGCGCTCGCTATTTTGTGCGTAGGGCACTGAGGGGAAATTTCTGACGCAACCCTCGCCCGTTCTACGCGTTCCGTAATTGCATGGTGCGCACGCAGGTGGCAGAAGTCAAAAAGCATAATCGGCGCATGAAACATTTAATGCATCTTGTCCCGACAGTGGCCGCAACCGCGGCAACCGTTCTCTTCGTCTCAACAGCAATTGCTCAGGCACCGCAGTGGCCAATTCCCGGCAAGACGATTCGCATCGTTTTGCCGTTCCCTGCGGGCGGCGCCGGCACCGACATGATGGCGCGCGTGATTGGCAAAAAGCTCTCCGATGAAGTCGGGGTGCCGGTTGTTGTGGACAACAAACCCGGAGCCTCCACCATCATCGGTGCGCAGGATGTTGCCAAATCTGCGCCTGACGGTCACACGCTTTTCTACACGATTGTGATCACGCATACGCAGAACCCGCACCTTTTTGCCAAGCTGCCGTATGACCCGTTCAAGGACTTCACGCCGCTGTCACAGGTGGCGCGCTCGGCCACCGTGCTGATTGCCAACAAGGACGCGCCGTTCAATGATTTCAAGGGCATGATCGCTTACGGCAAAGCCCATCCGGGCAAGTTAAATGTCGCGTCCTACAGTCCCGGATCAACGGCGCATATCAACGCAGAAATGTTGCGTGTTGCATCGGGGGTGGACATGGTGCATGTGCCTTACAAAGGCGTGGCCGATGCACAAAAAGGCCTGATGTCCAACGAAGTGCAACTCTACTTCGACGGTACCGCCAGCGCAGTCACGGCCATCCAAAACGGCACGGCCAAAGGCATGGCGACGGCGACCGACAAACGGGTGCCGGTGCTGCCTAATTTGCCGACGCTTGCAGAGCAGGGTGTGCAGGGCATCGACATCGTCGGCTGGCAGGGATTTTTCGGGCCCGGCGGAATGAACCCCGAAGTCGCGAAGAAAATTTCGTCGACGATGGCGAAGATTGTGAAGAGCGATGAGATCACCACACTCATAAAAAGTCAGGGCAACGAACCGACCGGGACCACGGGCGAAGAGTTTGCACAGATCGTACGCAACGACTATGAGCGCTGGGGCGCTGTGATCAAGCGGACCGGCATTAAGCTGGAGAAGTGACCATGCACGATTTAGTCATTCGCGACGCCAAAATCGTCGATGGTTCCGGCGCGCCTGCAATCTATGGCGACGTCGCTGTAGACAACGGCAAGATTGTTCAGGTCAACGGCGATAAAGCCGCCTCGGGCAAACGCGAATTTAACGCGAACGGTGCGTTGCTGACGCCCGGTTGGGTTGATGTGCACACACACTACGATGGCCAGGCAACGTGGGATCCGTATCTTTCGCCGTCATCGTGGCACGGCGTGACGACCGCCGTCATGGGCAACTGTGGCGTCGGCTTTGCACCCGTGAAGCGTCATATGCGCGAGTGGCTCATCCAGCTCATGGAAGGTGTCGAAGACATTCCGAACGCAGCGCTTTCGGAAGGCATTGACTGGCAATGGGAAACGTTTCCCGAGTACATGGACGCGCTCGAAAAAATGCCGCGCGTTATGGATATTGGCTGTCAGGTGCCGCACGGTGCGCTTCGCCCCTACGTGATGGGCGAAAACGGCGTTGAAAGCAATGATGCAACCGCCGCTGAGATTGACGCAATGCGCCGCATTACGCTCGAAGCCTTGCAGGCGGGCGCGCTAGGATTCTCCACATCACGCACGCTCATTCATAAAGGCGCGGACGGCAAACATGTGCCCGGCACCTTCGCACGGCTGGAAGAAGTATTCGGCATTGGTCGGGCATTGGGCGACGCCAAACGTGGCGTGTTTCAGATGACCAGTAACCACGTCGGTATGGATCAGGAAACCGTGTGGATGCGAAAGCTGGCCGAGGAAACCGGACAGCCCGTCGCATTCAACGTGCAACAGATTGATACGCATCCCGAGCTGTGGAAAACGTTAATCGCTCAGATCGAAGACGCCGGTCGTGCCGGGGTGCCGCTTTACGGCGCGTTCTGCGGCCGTCCGGTCGGGCTCCTGTTCTCGTGGGGCGGCACGTTTCATCCTTTCATGGCCCATCCGTCGTATCAACCGCTGCGAACGCTCTCCGCCGCGGATCGCTACAAGGCGTTGCAAGACCCGAACGTTCGCGCCAAGCTGCTGTCGGAAGAGCCACACGGTCTCGACGACTACACCAAGATGAAGGCAATCGCCTTTCACAAAATGTTCCGGCTCGGCACCGGAAACAGCACGCCAGATTACGAACCCGACCCAACATTTAGTGCTGCCGCCATTGCTGCACGCACCGGAAGACAAGCCAACGAGATCGCCTACGACTGGATGCTTGAGGACGAAGGCCGCGCGATCATCTACTTCCCGGTGTTCAACTATTCGTACGAAAAGCTGTCGCACACCTACGAACTGTTGCAGCATCCACGCACCATGCTCTCGCTCGGCGATGGCGGCGCGCATTGCGGCTACATCTGCGACGCCTCACTGCCCACGTTCATGCTGACGCACTGGACGCGTGACCGCACGCGCGGCGAGAAATTGCCGTTGGAATTGATCGTCAAACGGCAAACCAGCTCGACCGCTGGAATTTACGGGCTACACGATCGCGGACTCATCAAGCCGGGCTACATCGCGGACTTCAACCTGATCGACTACGACAATCTGACATTACATTCGCCACATTTCATAGCGGATTTGCCCGCAGGCGGTCGTCGCATTGTTCAAGAAGCCAGTGGATATCTGGCGACGATCAAGGCCGGTGAGACTATTTTCGAGAAGGGTCAGTCAACCGGCGCGATGCCCGGCAAGCTGATTCGCGGGCCGCAGGCAGTTTAACGAGCGCGGGCGCAACGCTTTTCTGAAGGATCGTTGATTCCCTGCAAAAGCGCTTGAGTCGTGCAATCCTTTGCATAGAATCTAAGCAAATACCCACTTACTTCGCAATCCCCGCCTCCTATGTCACTTACCGCCGCCACCGCGTCTGATCGCGCGCAGATTCTTGCTGACTCGCTGCCCTATATCCGGCAGTTTCACGACAAGACAATCGTCATCAAATACGGCGGCAACGCCATGACTGA
>JBDSYI010000172.1:0-2219 GCA_039925745.1 Casimicrobium sp.
TCGAAAAGGCCAAGAGTACGGACGGCAAAGCGATTGCTGCCGCGATGAAAAACTCATGCTTCAAAGTCAAAGACAATCCCGGCATCCTGCTTGACGTCTGCTTCGATGACAAAGGCGACATTGATCGTGAAAGCTTCCTGGTGGAAGTGAAAGACGGCAAGCAAGTGGTGACGGCGATGTTGCCGATGCTTAACAAACGCTAGGCGTTTTGGTGCGTCGAGCGACACAGTCGCTGGAGCCGGATAGGGTGGGCACCCCGTGCCCACGCGGGTCGCTCGTCTTAATCTGCGCACCCAGCAATCGATTGGTGAGGGGCTACTCTCAGGCTACAAAGCTGAAGCTCGTTTCACTGCTTTCGTGCGATGTTCACAAACAATTCGGGCTCGACGCTGACGGCGTTGAGATAAACCGACCAGTGCAAGTGCGGGCCGCTGGCGCGACCGGTTGCGCCAGAGCGAGCGACGGCTTGGCCTTTGCGCACGGTGTCGCCGACCGTTGCCGTGCATTCGCTTAAATGACAGAACAAGCTCAGCAGGCCGTTGCCATGATCGATGAACATCGTTTTGCCACAAAAGTAATAGTCGCCCGTGTCGAGCACGATGCCGTCGCCCGGTGCGAGCACCGGCGTACCGGTTCCTATCGCTAAATCAAGTCCGGCGTGTGGCGCGCGCGGTTTGCCGTTGAGGACACGTGAACCTCCAAATCGGCCCGACAGCCGGCCAACGGCGGGGAGGGCAAACGATGCGTTCACGGCGTCATCTTCGCGCCACTTCGAACGCACAGTTTTGAGGTGCGCCGACTCAGTTTCGATGCGCGCGATCAACTCGGGCGGTGGCTCAACCATCGCGTTGTCTTTGAGCGTGACGTGCTGCACCGGGTAGCGTTTTTCCTTCACGGTGAACGCTACGGACTGCGGCTCGCCATTGCGATTGACGCTGATTGAATGTTCGCCGGGCACGGTGGCAAGTGGGATACCTACTACTGCAACCCACGAAGCGCCGCGTTTCACCGTCCACACGTTCGCGCCGTCGCGCGTCACGGCGGGCTTCGCTTCATATGCGGGGGCGACGGTAACGAGTGCTATGCCGCCCGGTACGCGCGATTCGCGAGGCAATTGATCGGCGGCACTGGCAGCGGTTGCCAATGACACTGAGGCAAGGACTGACGTGACGCCCAGGCTCAGCAGCCCGCGGGTACCAATGGCAAATACATTCCAAGCTTTGCCGATGCGCTCTTTGTCCACGATGTTCAAATCCGTAGCTCAGTGGGCAACGAAGACGACACTATCCCGGCCTCCGAAATTCGCTCTCAACCCAAGCCACCGCACTCGCCACGTTCAACCGAAAATCTGCCCGCACGCGCACCTTGGCAACATATTCGCCGAGGCTATCGGTAGCGGACAACAGTGCATGCGCATCATCGTCATCGGGCACGATTTGTAGCGCTACTTTCCAGCGCGCGTCGCCCACGTCAACAGTGACCGATTTATTGAGCTTCGCGTGTTGCGATTGCTCGTGGCGGGTGATGACTTCACTGGCGGTTTTTATCAGCGTGTGAAACGCGTTGACGTCGAGCGGTTTCGGGTCTTTTTTGTTACGGCCCATGGTCCACGGGCCGATCAGCGCGGGTTCGCGTTCGCCGTCTTTGTACATTTCGACGGCCCAGCCTTCGTCGTCTTCGTTTTTGACAACCTTGGCGGTCCAGCCGTCATCTTGCCAGAGTCTGGGTTCTTTCACCGGGACGGCGGCGTCGCCGTCGTCAATGTCAATCGGGTCGGTGGCGGGGGAAGGAGCGTTCGTTGTCATCGGCTAATGTTACGTCCGACCCGTCGTCGGGCGGTCCAGCATTGCGATGTTTTCGGGTGATTGGCTTTTGCATGAAATTAAGCCTGCATTGGGGCTGGATGCCATAAAATCTAATTGTCGAGTTTTGTATATTTTTATGCTCAGCCCTTATGCAGCGGATGTTTCAACGAAAAGCTGATAGTGGTGAAGTTTGATTAACGAAGCGAAATCGATGTGTTTGCGCTCGACCGATTTTCCTAACCGACTCATCGGCTAAAGTCCGTCTTGCAAATGAATTCGCCTCTGCGCCACGCCATGAATATCAGTCCCCCTTCGCCTCTGCCAAAGCGCCCCACCATCGGTGCCGTTCTGCTTGCTGCGGGCGCGGGCAGTCGGCTTGGGTATAAGCCGAAATCTCTGCTTGAGCTTGACGGC
>JBDSYI010000173.1:0-9529 GCA_039925745.1 Casimicrobium sp.
AGCCGCAGAGACGGATAGTTGGGACTTTGGTCTGGCGGCGAGCTTCTATCTCGACGCTACTGCCGAGCCATGGTCCAAGCACTACCGGATGGAGACTTATCTCACCACCGAGTTGATTTCACTAGTCGGAGAACACCTGCCAATCGATATAGCGCGCCTTGGTTTGTTTGGTCACTCAATGGGTGGGCACGGCGCACTCACGCTGGCGCTCAGGCATCGCGAATTGTTTCAGTCGTTATCCGCGTTCGCACCGATCTGCGCGCCAGCCATGTGCCCGTGGGGGCAGAAAGCGTTCGGCGGTTACCTTGGACCGGATTCCCGAAAATGGGCCGCACATGACGGCTCTGCACTGATGTCTGAATGCAGTGGTGCGCCCTACCCCGACGGCATCCTGATCGATCAGGGTCTCGCGGATAAATTTTTGCCAGAGCAGCTTTATCCGGAACACTTCGAGGCCGCCTGTGAAAACGTTGGACAGCCTTTGCAAATGCGCCGCCATGCGGGCTATGACCACGGCTACTATTTTATTTCCACCTTCGTAAACGATCATCTCGAACATCATGCGCGCACGCTGTTCCATCCCTAAATTTCACGGTTAAATTAAACGCCATCGCTATGACCAAGAAACACGCCAGCACCCTCCTGATACATCCATCGCGTGAGGTACCCAAAGGCTTTCGCTCGCTCGTGCCCGGCACCGAACGAGCATCCACCATCCTGTTCGAAAACACTGAGAAGTGGAAGAGTCGATCAGGGTTTGATGAGTCCATTTACACCTACGGCACCAGTGGCACGCCGACATCGCGTGATTTACAGAATCGAATTGCGGAATGGGAGGGCGGATTCAACGCCGTGCTTTTCCCTTCAGGGCTCGCGGCCGTCGCCTTCGCGTTCCTTCCATTCGTTGAACCAGGCGACCATGTTTTGATGCCATCAAATGTGTACGAACCCGCGAAAGGGCTGGCCAACGGATTGCTCAAACGCATGCAAGTGACGGTCGAGCAATACGATCCACTGATTGGGGCTGGCATCGCGGCGCTTATCAAGCCCAATACCAAGATCGTGTGGGTCGAAACACCGGGTTCGATCACGATGGAAGTGAGCGATTTGCCCGCGATTGCGGCCGCTGCGCACGCGGCTGGCGCGCTCGTTGCGATTGACAACACCTATAGTGCTGGCTTGTACCTGCGTGCCTTTGAGCTGGGCGCAGACATATCGGTGCACGCGCTGACCAAATACCCAGCGGGCCACAGCGATCTGGTGATGGGTTCAATCACGACCAAAGACGAACCGACATGGCGGCGCGTGAAGGACATGGCGCTGCAAACGGGACAGTGCTGTGCACCAGACGATATTTATCTAGTGCTGCGTGGATTGCCAACGATGCCAATGCGCATCAAACACGCGGAGCGCGTCACGCTCGACATCGCTCATTGGATCAAGTCACAGCCAGCGGTGAAGTTGGTGCTACACCCGGCGCTCCCAGAGTGTCCGGGACATGAAACGTGGAAGCGTGACTTTACGGGTTCGACGGGTGTGTTCTCCTTCGTGCTGCACGATCAATACGGCGCGGAAGCCGCAGCCCGATTTATTGATTCACTTGAACTTTTTGGCATCGGCGCAAGCTGGGGGGGAATCGGGTCGTTGGCCCTGACTTACGATCTTGTGAAATCGAGGACCGATTGGCCGCACCAAGGCGCGTTGATTCGCCTCAGTATCGGGCTCGAAGATGAGGCGGATTTACGCGACGACTTAGCTCAGGGATTCGCGGCGCTGTAGACCCAGCATAAGCCACCAATCAAAACCCTAAACGTTTTGCGCGGCGCGCGCCGCGCCTACAAACAAACGAAAAAGACATCATGACAACAGCCTACGACTTCACAGCCAACGACATCAACGGCAAACCGCAGAAACTCTCCAAGTACGCGGGGAAAACGCTCTTGATCGTCAATACGGCAAGCAAATGTGGCTTTACCAAGCAATACGAAGGCCTGCAGAAGCTCCACGAAACGTATCACGATGAGGGTCTCGCGGTGCTGGGGTTTCCTTGTAACCAGTTTGGTGAACAGGAACCGGGCGACGCTGCCGAAATCGCGAGTTTTTGCGATTTGAATTACGGCGTCACGTTCCCGATGTTTGCCAAGGTGGATGTCAACGGCGACAACACGGCCCCCCTGTTCGAGCACTTGAAAAAAGCAGCGCCCGGTCTCTTGGGCAGCGAAAGCGTGAAGTGGAATTTCACCAAATTTTTAGTAACGCCCGACGGCAAGGTAGCGCGGTTCGCCCCGAAGGATGAGCCTGCCTCGATGGTCAAAGACATCGAAAAAGCGCTGAGTTAACCGTGCAAGGCGTTTGCGCCTTGAGATCGATCGCTGCGATGGTTTGCGTCGCGTTGCTAGTGACCGACGCCTGCGCAGTCAAGACGCTTAATCTGGCCATAAGCGCTGCGGAGTCTACGTTCGATCCTGCGGCTATCGACGACATTCCGTCAAGCGATATCGCGGTGATGATGATGGAGCCGCCGCTGCAATACGACTATTTCGCACGACCGGTCGCGCTCGCGTCGCGCACGTCCGAGCTCGTTGAATCCTCGCCCGACGGCAAGCGCTACACGCTGCGCGTTAAGCCCGGCATTTTCTTCACCCCGGACGCCGCCTTCAACGGCCAGCCACGCGAACTCATCGCCGCCGATTATGTTTATTCGTACAAACGGCTTCTCGATCCGAAAGTGGCGTCGCCGAACTACTATCTTTTTGAGAATAAGCTGCTCGGCGCAGATGTCGTTCGCAAAGACGCTGAGAAATCGGGTCGCTTTAACTACGATGCCGAGATCGCGGGTTTGCAAGCGCTGGACCGCTACACGCTTCGCGTCGAACTCAACAAGCCGGATTTCGAGTTTGTTTACAACTTCACGACGACAAGCTTTGCAGCGGTAGCACGCGAGGTGATCGAAAAATATCGTGATGAACGAAATCGTGTGCGTGAACATCCTGTAGGCACCGGTCCATTCATGCTCGGCCAATGGCAGCGCTCGACCAAGATCGAGCTGATTCGCAATCCCGGTTATCGCGAAGATTTTGTGCCTGCGCCGACAACCGACGCCGACAAAAAACTGGCGTCAGCCACCACCGGCAAACGTGCACCGATGGTGGATCGTATCGTCGTCAACGTGCTCGAAGAAAGTCTGCCGCGCGTCCTGGCGTTTCAAAACGGCGAGCTGGATCGTCTGGAAGTGCCGCGCGATTTGACCGATCGCATGTTCGAGAAAAATGAGTTGAAGCCCGAATTCACGGCTAAAGGCATCACTGCCCAGCGCGCATTGGAACCGGTGCTCGCGTTCAATTACTTCAATATGGATGACCCGGTGGTTGGTGGTTACTCGCTCGAAAAGAACGCGTTGCGCCGCGCCATCTTGCTGGCCTATGACACGGAGCGCGAAATTGCTTCAGTCTATAAAGGGCAAGCGGAAATGGCGCAACAACTCATACCACCTGGATTGTCGGGGCACGATTCGACGCTAAAACTGCGACCGCCGCACGACCCAGCTCTGGCCAATGCGCTGCTGGATCGTTTTGGTTACAAGGATTGCGACGGCGATGGGTTTCGCGAGGCGTCGGGCTGCAAACCGCTGAAGATTACGCGCAGCAGTACCACCGATTCTCGCGGCCGTATTCAGGAAGAAATCTGGAAGAAAAGCATGGATGCGATTGGCATTCGTGTGGAATTTTTCAGCCAGAAATGGCCCGACCTGATCGAAATGTCGCGCACTGGTAAGCTGCAGATGTGGGGCTGGAGCTGGGTTTCTGGCGGCCCCGGCGGCGACGGCTATGCGAGCTTGCTCGTCTCGCGCAATATCAACGCGATCAACGACATGAAATTCAAACTCGCGGAATATGATCGCCTGTACGACGAAGGCGCAAAACTGCCGCTCGGCCCTGAGCGAAATCGCATTTATCGCGCGCTGTCAGAGCTCGCCGCCGCCAACAGCGTGCTCGATTTCGGCATTCACACCTACGCAAACGACGTATCGCAACCATGGCTGCTGGGTTTTAAGCGTCACCCGTTCTGGCGCACGCCGTGGAAGTACGTTGACATTGACGAGAAAGCACGCGCGAAGTCGACCGGCGGCAAAGTTCCGAGATAATCGAAGCTTCAATTTTCTGGAGCGCGTCTGTATGAAGCGAATCCTCATTGCGTGTCTGGCCACTGTGGCATTAGCGCTACCGGCGCACGCGACTGATATGAACAAGACGCTTCGCGTGGCTTTTCCGGTGGATGTCACGGGTTTCGACCCTGCCGGCACCAGCGACCTTTATTCTGCTCATATCGACAACGCGATTTTTGGCAACCTCTGGGAATACGATTACTACGTTCGTCCGGTGCGTTTCCGCCCCTTTCTGGCCGAGACCATGCCAGAAATTTCAGCGGACGGGTTGGTCTGGAAAGTGCGTCTGCGCAAGGGGTTGTACTTTTCTGACGATCCTCTCTTCAAGGGCAAAAAGCGCGAAGCTACCGCCGAGGATTTGATCTATTCGTGGAAACGTCTGATCGACCCGAAAATAATTTCGCCCAAGGCCACGGAGCTCAGCGGCAAACTCGTTGGCCTGGACGATCTGGTTGCGCAGGCAAAAGCCACTGGCAAATTTGACTACGACAAGCCGATTGAAGGGCTCAAGGCGCTGGATCGCTATACGGTGCAGATGACCTTTGTGCGTCCGGCGTACACCATCGTCGAACTCATGCAGCAGTACAACTGGTCGCCAGTGGCGCGTGAAGTGATTGAAGCGCATCGCGATCCGGGGGGTCGTGCGATGGGTCATCCCGTCGGTGTTGGCCCCTACATGATCAAGAGCTGGGCAAAGGGCAGCAAGATTGTGCTCACGCGCAATCCGAACTTCACAGTGGGAGTCTTTCCCACCGACGGTGAGCCGGGCGATGCCGAGACGCTCGCCAAATACAAAGGGCAATCGTTGCCGATCATCGGCAACGTAGAGGTCAGCATCATCGAAGAAGCCAATCCGCGCCTGCTCACATTTAAGTCCGGCTTGCTGGACTATGAATTTGTTGGTGCCGATCTGATCGGCAACGTGGTCAAAGACGGCAAGCTCGTGGCGGAATATGCCGAGAAGGGCATTCGTCACCAACGCGCTCTCGAATCCGCTATCGCATACGACTACTTCAATCTGCTCGATCCCATGGTCGGCGGCTACACGCCTGATCGCATCGCGCTGCGTCGCGCGATCATCATGGCGTATCCCACCGAGCAGTCGCTAAAAACCGTGTGGCGAAATCAGGCGGTCGCCGCCAACCAGATCATTCCACCGACGCAAACGGGCCATGTGGCGAATCGCCCGAATCTGGGTGCGTACGACGTGCAGCTCGCCAATGCTCTGCTCGATCACTATGGCTACAAGGATGTCAACGGTGACGGCTGGCGCGACATGCCGGACGGCAAACCGCTGCTGGTCACACGATCTTCCACACCTCGCGCGACTGACCGCGAACAGGACGAGCTCTGGAAAAAGGCCTTTGATTCGTTAAAGATCAAGCTTCAATTCAACAACCAGAAGTGGCCGGACCTGATCAAGCAGGCGCGTGCCAAGCAATTGCAGTTCTGGAGTCTCGGCTGGATTTCTGACGGCACCGATGGTGACTCATTCGTGGGACTGCTGTACAGCAAAAACAGCGGGCAATCGAACTTCTCTAATTTCGATGTCAAGCAGTACGACGAGCTGTACGAAAAGGCACAAACGCTTCCACTAGGGCCGCAGCGCTGGGCGCTTTACAAAACGATGAACGACATCGCCACTGTCAACACTGCGTGGTATCCGGGGGTGTTTCGCTATCAGAACGTGCTGGTCCAGCCGTGGCTGTTGAACTACAAACGCAATCCCTACCGGCAGCATTTCTGGCATTTGATGGACATTGACGAAACTAAGCGGCCGAAAAGCTAGCGAGTTTCGTAAGCGGGGCGGGAAACGGCCGCCGTGCGAACGAAAATTTGATACGTCTTTTCGCTGAAATGACGTTGGCACAGGGGCTAGAGGCGCATCGCATCAAAAGTCGATATAGCTTCTTTTCGGCAGGTAGCCCCTATAGAACGGGGCACCTGTGCAAAAGCTGATGCTGCACGGAATGCTCCGCGCAGGCACTTTTCGCCCTAGCGTGGCAGCGAGTTGATTTCTTTTTCCCACTTCTCAAGAATGCGCTTGCGCTCGGCGGATGCGCCGTATTTCTTGAAGTCGTAGTTGATGAGCTTCACGCCTTCCATCGTCGGAATTTTTGCGTCCTGCTTGAACGTTTTGTTAGCAGGATTTTGCAGAGAATTCGCTTTGGCACCGATGCCCTGACCCACCGGGCTCATCAGCCAATCGTAATATTTCTTCGCATTCTCGCCATTGCGTGAACCCTTGATCAGCGCGATACCGCCGAGCTCGTAGGCAGTGCCTTCGCACGGTGCCGCCGAGCGCACGGACTTGAATCCAGCCTGACGCTCTTCCTCGAATCCGAACAGGAATGAAATGCCGATACCCGCTTCGCCGCGCGCGACATTTTTTGCCTGCGCCTGCGAACTCTTGGTGTAACTCGTGATGTTCTTGTGCAGCTTTTTCATGTATTCAAAAGCGGCGTCTTCTCCCATCAACTGGATCAGGCCCGCGACGATGGTGTATGCGCCGCCAGATGAGCCAGGATGAGCCATTTCGATCTCACCTTTGTACTTGGGATCAATCAGGTCAGCCCAGCATTTTGGCGCGGGAAGTTTCCGCTTCGCGAGCGTTTCTTCGTTCCACCCCATGCCGATAAAGCTCGTATAGAACGCGCCGACGGTGTTGCCACTCATGTCGTACTGGCGAACGCTCCAGTCGTACAAATCCTTGGTGTAGGCGGGGCGGTAGGGTTCGAGCAATTTCTCTTCTGATGCAGCGAGAAATGGGTCGCCGGTGCCGCCCCACCAAATGTCGGTTTTTGGATTGGCGGCTTCTGCTTTCAGACGCACCAGCGCTTCGCCAGTACCCAAGTGCGTTTGCACGACTTTAATGCCAGTGGACTTGGTGAATTCAGCCGCTGCCATTTCGCACCAGGACTGATTGGTGGAGCAAAACGCGTTCACCTGTTGGGCGAATGTAGGCGCAGCGAGCGCGCCCGCAGCGATGGCGGCAGCACTCATTTTTAATAGGGTTTTCTTCATGGCGTACCTTGGAAACTTGGATGGAGCATTAAAAAATCAGAGTCAGACGAAAGCGACAACCGTCAAGGATAGCGAAATTCGCCCTAGCCCGCGTCAATGCCTGACCGACATGTCGTGAACTAACGCGGTGCGTCTTTGACTTCTCGATCCCATTTTTCGATCAGGCGTTTACGTTCGGCGCTTGATCCGTATTTTGCAAAGTCGTAATTGATGAGTTTGGCCCGTTCGAGCGCTTTGACGCGTTCCGGCGCATAGGCCGTGCGGTTGGACGGAATGGCGATCACTTTAGTTTGATCGCGAATGGTTTGCGCATCAGCGGTTAACGCCCAATCATAAAACCGCTTTGCGTCTTCCAGGTTGCGCGCGCCTTTGACGATGCTCATTGCGCCAACGCTGTAGCCCGTGCCTTCGCAGGGCAGCACGATTTCAATCGGGGCGTTGAGGTAGAGCTCTGGAATGAATTCATCAAGAAAGGTGACGCCAATCATGGACTCGCCATGCGCCACGCTCTGGCGTTGCGCCGTACCGCTAGTTGTGTAACGGTTCACGTTTTTGTTAAGGGCGCGCAGATATTCGAAGGCTTTGTCCTCGCCCATCATCTGTACCAGCGTCGCCAGGATGGTGTAGCCCGTGCCGCTCGTGCCAGGGTTTGAGGTTTCAACATCGCCCTTGAATTCGGGCTTCACAAGATCGCTCCAGCAGGCGGGAGCGGCAAGTTTTTTCTTTGTCAATAAATCGCGGTTGTAGCCAAAGCCCAAGGTGATTCGGTAAATGCCCACGACTTGATTGCCACTCTTTTCAAGCAGATCGGCCGACCACGCGTATTGATCCTTCATGTTGGCGCTAACGTAGGACTGCAACAAGCCCTCATTTGCCGCCTGCAAATGCGGGTCATGAGTGCCGCCGTACCAGACATCGATTTTCGGGTTTGCCGCCTCAGCCTTCAGTTGCGCGAAAGCTTCACCCGTCGCCTTGCGCGCAAGATTTACCTTGATTCCCGTTTGCACCGCGAACTCGCGCGCCTTGCTCGTGCACCAGTCAGCGTCAGTGGAGCACAGGATATTAAGGTCGGCGTGGACTGCACTACTAATGCAGAGGACTGCGACGGCAATGAGGCGTTTCAATGTTTGCTCCGCGAGAAGAACCAGACAAGTGGCGCGAGAATAACGCCCAGTTAGTCGAGAACGATGACACCGCGCGGCGAAGTGAGCGTCGCGACCAGATGCGCGGGCGAGCTTTGTCCCACATGCACCTCGCCATCAGTCAGCTCGAATGCCGCAAGCAGCGCCGTCATGGCGTCAGGATCGGTAGCACCGAGCGTCAGCGACGTGAGCGAGACGTCGCTCTCGGGCAAGCGCTCGCACGGATGAATCGGAGAATCCCACTGAATCAGGTGCGGCGAGACGCCACCGTTGATACGCGCACCGTCGGGCGTGAACGCAAATCGCCAGCGAAAATCCGCACGAGAGGCAGATCGAACATGTTTCGCGCTGTAATCGGCTGAAGCGGCGAGTTGCTCAATGGCATCGGGTGCGCCGCTCGCTCGCGCGACCCAAGCGATGAGACGCGGGCCGTGCGCAATGAGTTCATGCACCTGCGCTGTGTCAAGGCCAAACCAGCGCGGTGAGTTTGGCGCGACAGCATCAGGATCAATCGCGATGATTTCGAGGTACCGATGCTCATTGAGTTTGACTAGCGTGTTGTGGGTGCCCAGTCCATCATGCTTGCCACCGCCGACCGCGTCAACGCCGAGCACTTCACGCGCCCAAGCCCGGCCCTCGTCTAGCGTTTTAGCCGCGACGACAATGTGGTCAAGTTCACTGCGGATTGTGTTCATAGCGTCTCCGAATCGAGCCAAATCGTTACCGGGCCATCATTCACCAGTGTGACTTTCATATCGGCACCAAACACACCCGTCGGTACAGACTTGCAAAGGCGCGCGGAGAGCTTCGCCACGAAACGATCAAACGCCGGTGACGCCTGTTCGGGTCGCGCCGCGTCGATGTAGCTGGGACGATTGCCCTTTTTTGCATCCGCGTAAAGCGTGAACTGACTGACCGCAAGAATTCCGCCTGCAACATCCAGCACGCTCTTGTTCATCAACCCCTCTTCGTCGCTGAAGATGCGTAGTTTCACAATTTTGTCCGCCATGCGATCTTCAATCGCTTCGTTGTCGGCGTGGGTGATGCCAACAAGCAAAAGCAAGCCTTGCGCAATGGCACCCGTAACCTCTTCGCCGACAACGACATTTGCAGAAGCGACCCGCTGAATCAAAACTCTCATGCGTTGATTCTAGAATCGAGTGCCAACAAGGAGGAACTGTTCATGCGAGTAGTCATC
>JBDSYI010000174.1:0-2603 GCA_039925745.1 Casimicrobium sp.
GGAGGGGTCTGTGCATCCACCAATCGCGCACAGCATAGTAAGTAAATAAGCCGCACGGAGTGCGAGCTGTCGCAAAAGCGATAAGTGCGTCGCGAAACGCACCTTATGCATCACCGATAAACCGGAAACCGCGCACAAAGCGCCGCGACTTCTCCGCGCACTCTTGCAATCACCGCTTCATCATTCGGCGCATCAAGCACATCGGCAATGAAATTGCCCACCATCTTCGCTTCCGCTTCCGTAAACCCACGCGTCGTGAACGCAGGCGAGCCCAAGCGAATACCACTCGTGACCATCGGCTTTTCTGGGTCGTTCGGGATGGCGTTTTTGTTGCAGGTCATGTGGGCTTTGTGCAGCACGTTTTCTGCTTCTTTACCGGTGATTTTTTTGGCGCGGAGGTCGACGAGCATGAGGTGCGATTCGGTGCCGCCACTGACGATGCGCAGGCCGCGCTCGACGAGTGTTTTGGCGAGCACGTCGGCGTTCTTGAGCACTTGCGCCTGATACGTTTTGAACTCGGGTTTCAAGGCTTCGCCGAAGGCGACTGCCTTGGCGGCGATGATGTGCATCAACGGGCCGCCTTGCAGGCCGGGGAAGATAGCGCTGTTGAGTTTTTTCGCGAGGTCTTCGTCGTTGGTGAGGATGATGCCGCCGCGTGGTCCTCGCAGCGTTTTGTGCGTGGTGCTGGTGACCACGTGCGCATGCGGCATCGGGTTCGGGTACACGCCCGCAGCGATGAGGCCCGCATAGTGCGCCATGTCAACCCACAGTTTTGCGCCGACTTCATCGGCGATTTCGCGCATCTTGGCCCAGTCCCATTTGAGCGAATACGCAGAGCCGCCGCCGATGATCATTTTGGGTTTGACCTCGTGCGCTTTGGCGCGCATCGCTTCATAATCAATCGATTCGTCAGCTTTGAGGCCATAAGCATGCGGCGTGAACCACTTGCCGCTCATGTTGAGCGCCATGCCGTGCGTGAGGTGACCGCCCTCGGCGAGTGACAGGCCGAGGAAAGCGTCGCCTGGCTGCATCAGCACGAAGTAAATTGCCGTGTTGGCCTGCGCGCCGGAGTGCGGTTGCACGTTGACGAACTTGGCACCGAACAGCGTTTTCAGGCGATCAATAGCGAGCGTTTCGGCGATGTCAACATACTCGCAGCCACCGTAGTAGCGACGGCCCGGATAGCCCTCGGCGTATTTGTTGGTGAGCTGCGAACCCTGCGCTTCCATCACGGCCTTGCTGGCGTAATTTTCGGAGGCGATGAGTTCGATGTGGTCTTCCTGACGCTGGTTTTCTGACTGGACAACAGCGAAAACTTCAGGATCAACCTGAGCCAGCGAGGAGACAAAAAATTCGGGGCGCGCGCTGTTCGACGACATGGGGCATGGTCCTTTTGAGTGGAGATTGATGCCCAGGCGGACGGCTAAATCACACCCCAAAATTTCGGGATGGAAGGCATGCTTCATGAGGGTGGCTCCCTCTCAGACGACGCTCAATTTCAGCGTCGCTTACGCCAGTCACATGCTTGGGCAAATTATAGTTGGAGGGCATTCAGGCAGTATTCAGCTTTTTACTGAAAGCGCCTCTACATTTGGGCTAGCGTCGATAATTGCTATTTGTCGATAAGCGCTTTAAGTCATCGCTAACCCCTGTGTAGTCTGGATTGCAGCGAAAAGCTGAATATCAGATTAGCGCAAGACCCACAGAAAAAATACGGACACCAGCGTAGGCGGCAGCGCCGACAGCAGTAACCCGCCCGCGCCAATGGTTTGCTCGGGAAACTGACCTTTGAGAATGGCGTAGCCCGCAGGATTCGGCGCGTTCGCGATCACCGTCAAGCCGCCGCCGGTCACCGCGCCCGCGACGACCATGTACTTGAACTCATCAGACAAACCGGGCACCAGTGAGGCCAAATAAGTGAGCGCTGCGTTGTCAGTAATCGCGGTGAGTCCCGCTGCCCCCCAGAACGCGGCGTTAGGCGATAAACCCGTAAGAATCGGTTGCAGCCACCACTGCTGCTGCGCGCCCAACACCACGAGACCACCCAGGAAAAAACCCACCAGCAAGGCTTCACGAAGCATCAGTTTGTCCTGATACTTTTCATACGCACTGGCAAAGCCTAAAAAGAACAAAAAGATTCCAATGAACACCGATTCATGATGTGCAAACACCACGACGATGGCGAGGAAACACAGGCTCACGATGATGATGGGCCACGGCACGCTGGTGTGCTTACCGCCTGTGTCCTGATACGGAATGTGACGTAATTCTTTGGCGAAGATTAGCGTGATCGCGAGCGCATTCACACAAACGGCAAGCGCCGCACGCCAGCCGAAATTCTCAATCATGAACGCAGTGTTCCAGTTCCACGTCTTAGCGACCATGAGCACTGGCGGTGCTGCGTACGCGGTCAGCGTGCCGCCGATGGAGATATTGACAAACAGCACGCCAAGCGTCGCGTATTTCAGGCGGGTCGATATTTTTTTTGAGAAAAAATATTCTCGCAGCAAAAGTGCCGCAAGCGTCATCGCGGCCGGCTCGGTAATAAATGAGCCGAGCAGCGGCACAACCCCGAGAACGACAAAATAAAACACCATCGGCTT
>JBDSYI010000175.1:0-4624 GCA_039925745.1 Casimicrobium sp.
TATGGCTACGGCCTGTTTACCGGCGGGCTTGGCGCGCACTACGGCGTCGAACGCCTCGGGTGCACCGTGATCCCCATGAGCGGCGGGCAGTCCGAAAAACAGGTGCAGCTGATCAATGATTTCAAGCCCGACGTCATCATGGTCACGCCGAGCTACTGCCTCGCGCTCGCGGAAGAATTCGAGCGTCAGGGCCTCGACCCCACTGCGTCCTCGCTCGCCATCGGCATCTTCGGCGCGGAGCCGTGGACCAACGCGATGCGCGCCGACATCGAGCGCCGAATGGGCATCGACGCGGTCGACATTTATGGCCTCTCGGAGGTCATGGGCCCAGGCGTCGCCAGCGAATGCATCGAAAGCAAAGACGGCCCCGTGATCTGGGAAGACCACTTCTACCCAGAAATCATCAACCCCATCACCGGCGAAGTCTTGCCCGACGGCAGCGAAGGCGAACTGGTGTTCACGAGCCTCACCAAAGAAGCGATGCCGGTAATCCGTTACCGCACGAGGGACCTCAGCAAACTTCTGCCGCCCACCTCACGCAGCATGCGACGAATGGCCAAAATCACCGGCCGCTCCGACGACATGATGATCATTCGTGGCGTCAACATCTTCCCCACGCAAATCGAAGAACTCATCCTTCGTCAACCCGATCTCGCCCCGCATTACGTCTGCGTCATCACACGACCCGGACCCATGGATGAGCTGGCGGTGCGCGTGGAAATGTCGCTGCGGTTTGTGCATGCGGGAGCGGACGCGCACGCCGCCGTTGCGCGACAGCTGACTGCGGACATCAAGAATTTAATTGGCGTTTCGGCGAACGTGGAGCTTTCGCTGCCGGGAACGATCGAGCGGAGCTTGGGGAAGGCTAAGCGGGTTATTGATAAGCGGGGTGGACGCTGACCTATGACACTTTTCGAAGCAATGGCACTGCTGCAAGATATGGATGACGAAGTTACAGTTTTTGCGGTGCGCCCTTGGACACGCAACTCTGCCGCCATGTTTGGCGCACTTACAGAGGACTGTCGTGTGCCAACCGAATTGAAGGCGGCGGGATTAACATACTTCCTCGAGGCTACGGTCGCAAAAGAAATTATTGATGATCGCACTCGTTCGCTGCTTTCCACTGAACAGATTGCCGAAATGCTGCTCTATTACGGTGAATTCGATGGTTTTCCTGATTGGGCGAACAAGTTGCTGGCGTTTTGAAACCATTGAGTTCGCGACTTGTCGCGCAAAAAGCTTTCGGTCGTACCACGAGGCGGAACCGCTCCGCGTTCCACCCTACGTCAGCCGGGTAGGGTGGGCAGCCTCTGCCCACCATTCGTCGCTTCGTCGCAAACGGTGGGCACGGGGTGCCCACCCTACAACAATTTCGTTCAGGATATGAGCCATGGTCGCTACAACCCCCTCCCGCCCTATCGCCCTCATCACTGGTGCATCCTCTGGCATCGGCGAAGCGCTGACACACAACTTCGCGGACTACGGGCACGATCTGGTTTTGGTTGCCCGCAGCGCGGACAAGCTGAAATCGTTGGCCACCACACTTGAGGCGGAGCACGGCATCAAAGTATTGGTGCTACCTACCGATTTGTCCGTACCGGGTGCGGCAGAAACGCTGACTGCAACGCTCAAGCGCCGTCGCAAAGTGCCCGACGTGCTGATCAATTGCGCCGGCGTGTTGGAGCAAAAGCACTTTGTGAAGCTGAAGCCAGCGAGCCATCAGGCAATCATCGATCTGAACATTTCCGCGCTGACCGCGATGTTGGCGCACCTGCTGCCGCTGATGGTGGCGCGTGGCTCGGGTCGGGTGCTCAACGTGGCGTCCATCGCGGCGTTTCAACCGATCCCGCTGCTCGCCACGTATGCCGCGAGCAAGGCTTATGTGTTGTCGCTGACAGAGTCGCTGTCGGAGGAACTCAAGGGCACTGGCGTGACGGTCACCGCGCTCTGCCCCGGCATCACCGCGACCAACATGCTGAGCGTCGCCACCGATGCCAACGGGCAACTGGCGAGCTTGCCTGAATTTCTCATCGGCAATGTCGACGATGTGGCGCAGGATGGATTTGACGCCTGCATGCGC
The DNA here is from genome assembly GCA_039925745.1 of Casimicrobium sp. Lineage (GTDB taxonomy): Bacteria > Pseudomonadota > Gammaproteobacteria > Burkholderiales > Casimicrobiaceae > Casimicrobium. The sequence continues at coordinate 2,081 of JBDSYI010000175.1, forward strand.
GGCGATGTGATCTGCGTGCCCGGCGTCATCAACCGCGCTGCGATGCTCGCGTCGCGAAGTACGCCGAAGTGGTTGTTGCGAAGCGTCGGCGGTTATTTAGCGCGCAAGGCGGGGTAGGTTTCCCTTAATCGGAGCATTACATTGGAGCGGTTTATTTGCGAGGTTTGGGCGCAAAACGGAACCGGCGTCCCATGCCCTGTAGAGCGAGTGCTTTGCTGTCGATCAAGATAGTATTCAAGGGGTGCGCGATCACGACGGCGCGCAGTCGCCTGTTGCAAAGTGCTATCGAGGCACCCGTCTATTCTGACGAGTTCAATTTTTTATGGTTGAATCCACCGAGCTAATCTGTTGAGAGATCAGGCCGTGCGTGTCGGAGTTTTGGCGAATATCCGTTCTCACCAGTATCAACGACCCCAAATTGGAAGGAACGCCCAAAATGCGCCCCAGTTTTATTACACCGATATTCGAGGAAGGCTCGGTCGGCCCGACCGTCAGCAACATCCAGGCAGCGCTCAATTTACTACCTTCTGCGCTCATCTTACTGAACGTGGACGGCGTTTTCGGCCCAAAAACCCGCGCACGAGTCATCGAATTTCAGAAACTCATGCGTTTGGTGGTCGATGGAAAAGTCGGCCCGAAAACAATGGGTCAGATCGATGCGTTGATAGGAGACGTCAGCACCGCCATCGCGAATTACGAGCTCAGGATGCGTGTGCTCGCGGTGGCGCGGATTGAGGCGATGGGGCTGGGCAGACCTCCCGTGCTTAACGCAGCGCTAAGCGGCGGGATCGACCCGGCCAACCCGTCCAAACATTTTCGGCTCGGTCATCAGCGGCTTGCTGTCTATTTCCACCTGGCCGCCCCAGCTTACTTTCTACCTGGCATGCAAACCGAGGAGAACATCCGGCATCAAAAAGATGGGGCTAGCCCAACGCTTGCTCCGCTACCGCACTGGTGTGGCATCTTCGCGTTATGGGCACACAAAACAGCTGGCACGCCGAACATGGGCACATGGGTGGTTGGTGCTGGGATTGCGGCAGTTTCCGGATTCAAGAGCGTGCCCTCGGCGGGTGTGCTTATGCCAGCGGATATCGGATACATAAGCTCGCCCCATCAACACCACGTATTGATAGAACGGGTCTATCTCGAAGGTGGCATGGAATGCATCGACACAATAGAGGGCAACAGCTTTGTCGGAAGCTCGATCAACATCAGGAAGAAATCGACTCGCGCGCGATTCTCGGGGTTTTACCGAGCAACCAGCCTCGCCGCCAACTAGCGGGCACTGAGCCGCGCCGTCGGAATTCACGGCTCACGCCACAGCTCATGAATTTCCGTTCGCGCGCAACTAAATTTGAGGCGCAACGCCTGCGGTTCCGCTTTGCGAAAATACGTACCTCATGGCGCGAAGAATCCCTCGGGTAGTAACAATCGTCGGAGCCACACGCGTTTCGACCTACACGACTGAGCCTTGCGCATAAGCCTTCACGTCATCCGGCGTCTCGTCAGACGCGTAACAATCCTCGAACAGCTCGCGGAACAAGGCCTCTGGCAGTTTGCGGCCAATGAAAACGACAGTGCTTTCGCGTTTGGCGTCTTCCGGCCATTCGCTTGCGAAATCAAAGCCCGCCATCATGTGTACGCCCTGAAACACTACGCGGCGTGGCTCGCCTTTGATATTCAGAATGCCTTTGTAGCGCAGCATTTGCTCGCCATACAAATTGATCAGTGAGCCAATGTAGCGGTCGACTTTGCGCACGTCGAGCGGCTTGTCTGTCTTGATGTAGAAGCTTGCGACTTCGTCGTGATGCTCATGATCCGAGTTGGTTAAAAAATCCGGCTGGATATCGAGAATCGCGTTCAGGTTAAAGCCGCGAATATCAAGTAGTTCCTTGATCGGCGTGACGCCGAAATTCACCTTGGTGATTGGCGCCCGCACATTCAATTTACGCAGGCGCTCCATCAGCATTTGCGTCTCTTCTTCGCTCGTGACATCGGTTTTTGATACGAGCAGTCGATCGGCGAACGCGACCTGCTGTTGCGCCTCGGTGAAGTCCTTCAGCTGCGTCATGCCATGTTTGGCGTCAACGACTGTAATCACTGCGTCAAGCAGATAGCGCTCGTTGACTTTTTCATCGGCGAAAAACGTCTGCGCGACTGGAGCTGGGTCGGCCATGCCGGTCGTTTCGATCACCACGCGGGTGAAATTGAATTCACCTTTGGCGCGGCGTTTGTAGAGGTTGTTCAGAATGCGGATCAGATCGCCGCGAACTGTGCAGCAAATGCAGCCATTGTTCATCTCAACGATTTGTTCTTTGGAGTCGGCGAGGATTTCGTTGTCCACGCCCTCTTCGCCGAATTCATTCTCAATCACAGCGATTTTTTCGCCGTGGTTTTCTTTGAGGATGCGATTTAAGAGCGTGGTTTTGCCCGCGCCCAAAAATCCGGTCAGGATGGTGACAGGAATGGGGCCTCCATCGGCCATCGGTGGCGCCCAGGTTTGTGCATCTTTTTCAGCAGTTTTTTTCGCGGCATCGGCTTTGG